>JAYEJI010000077.1:0-14294 GCA_034660515.1 Fidelibacterota bacterium | reverse complement strand
CTCATACACAGTATATACCGGCAAAAGGTTATAGGTTTGAAAAATAAAACCAATGTGTTTATTTCTTAGTTTTGCTGCTGTTTTAGGCGTCAATGTAGCAATATCATTCCCTAATACTTCTACTTTTCCTTCACTTGGAATATCAAGTGAACCAACGATATTCAGGATCGTTGTTTTTCCTGAGCCGGAAGGACCAACAAGTCCTGAGAATTCTCCTTGCTCAATTTTGAGATCAACTCCATCCAAGGCGGTGAACTCACGGTTTCCCATTGGAAATCGCTTGATCAAACCATTGATTTCGATGAGTGATTTACTCATATTTCTTCTCCTTTTGTTTTAGAAGATGTTATTTTATTATGTTTATTTTAAAATCATAAATAGCCATTAACTGGATCATATTGCCTACGGAAGTGCTCCCGGATTGACCGGGGAACAGTTCGATGCTTGCTTCAAAATTCGTTAGAGCACCGGCAAGACGTAAAGTCAGATTATCGTACTGACGTTGCCAGAATAAATAGCTGTATAAAGCTTTGCTGTCAATATCCATAAATCCCATCAGTCCTATAGAATCAAAAATCCCAAAAGGATAATTCAACATCAATCCCGCAAAATTTAGGAAAGTGACAGTTGAGTTACTTCCGCTACCCAGATCAGCTTCCGCTTGGACAACATCCCCCATATATTCCGCAATGATTATCAGACCGTTACCAATATTCAGAGTATAATCCATTCCCAGAGTCAACATGGCGATCTCAGTGGTCATATAAGCATCAGTGGCAAATAAAGTAAAATCAGAGCGCTCGTTGATGTAAGCCATTTCGAACCACATACCTACTTCCCTATCCCATTTTCCATCTATCGCGGCTTGATAGCGGACTATACCAATATCTTGAATTGATACTGAAGTACCGGGGCCGGCCAATTCGGAAACAATAGCAGTATCAAGACTTCCTGTTTTATAGTTATAACTCAAACCGATCTCTCCCTGAAAAATAGGGAGTTCTATTCTGCCTCCATATTGACCGATCAATTTAAAAGCCTCCGCTTCATAAGGAAGATAAAAGGAAGTTGTTTTAAATTCTTCCTGTATCGCCCACACCCAGATATTTGCATTCGTTCGTGGGATATAGTAGCGAAAACGTTCTGCCCAAACACCTTCTGTCAAGCCAAGCGGATCACGTGGATCTATGGTATCGAACCAAGAGAGAGTTCTTAAGAGTTGAGCTTTGCCAAAAGTGATCTTCTGAAGGCCTAATCTTAGCTCAAATTGATTTCCCGCCCAGCGAACCCAGCCACGATAGGGTTTGATACTCGGAGTAAATTGATCTACAGTATCGTAACGAACGTAAGAATCCGCCGAAAATTCAAAATCCGCAATATATCGTGATGTATCAGGTAGAAAATCACCTTCTAGAACAGGGATGAACTGTGCTCCTGAAGTATAATTGGAAAATACCGATCCATACCCGGTTACGGTTCCTTTCAGGCGCAGTGATTGCAAGCCTTTATTCGCGGCAATAAGCATAGAAAATGATAATAGGATCAAAAAAACTTTTTTCATTTTGAATTTCCCAATATTCCATAAAGCATAAGGTCTCTTATTTGTTTATTCATTTCCTTGGGATCATCAAAAAGGTGATTGAATTTGCCTTCTATTATCATATCAGAGATTATATTCATCCAAAACATGAGAATGGGTATATCAACACTTTTATTAATTTCACCACTATCTTTTCCATACTGATAAAATTTATAGGTAAGTTTTTGTGTGTTCTGCATAACCTCTTTCATTAATTTCATATACTGTCCCCCGCTCGTATATAATTCCTGTGCAAATTCAGGGCTCATGGTTTTAATGAATTCGGCTTTCCAATGAACTAACTTCATGATGCGATCATGGAAAGGAATATTTTGATTGATGATCGCTTCTGAAGATTTGATCGTATCATTAAAAAATTCTTTTAATACTTCTTCAATGATCTCATGTTTATTATCATAATAATAATAGAATGTCATTTTACTGACACCGGCAAGTTCACATATTTCCTGAACCTTAACAGCCTTAAAGCCTTTCTTTAAGACCATATCCCATGTGGTTTTCTTTAATTGGTTCTTTGCGTTCTTTCCCATCTTAACCCTCGTTATCTTACGATTATTGATTATGTTTTTATGTTTCGTAATAATTTTACTTACTTTTTATATAGTTGTCAAGAATTTTTGTAAGGTTTTAGAGGTTTGAGTCAATTTAAATTGTTATCATTGACTCAATCTTAATTGTTCCCATTGAGTCAATCGTAATTAGTTATCGAACTTTGTAAAGCATACTTTTTACTTTGTCCTTTTGACTTTTGCCTTTAATTTTGGCCATGAGCAAAATTCACTACGATATCATCATTATTGGCGGAGGGGCTGCCGGACTTATCGCAGCCGGAACGGCAGCGGAGGCCGGAGCTTCGGTCTTACTCCTGGAATCAATGAGGCGCGCTGGCAGGAAATTACTTATTACCGGTAAAGGTCGTTGTAATATCACGAACAATTCCGATATTCAAAACTACCTGAAACAAATTTTCCCGGTTCCAAAATTCTGCCGACCTATGTTCTCCAGATTCTTTGTCTCTGATATACTCCAGCTTTTACATCGTCTCGATATCCCCACTATTGAAGAACGCGGACGAAGGGTTTTCCCGGAATCGCAGAAATCAATGGATGTCGTCACGGCTCTGGTAAAATGGGTGGAAGATTCAGGCGCAGTCATAAAATATGATCGTCGGGTAAAACGCATTATTCAGGAAGATGGCAAGATCACGGGTGTCGCTCTGGATACCGGTGCAGTCTTTAATTGCAGTAAAGTCATTTTGGCTACCGGTGGACGCTCCTACCCTGCTACCGGAAGTACGGGTGACGGCTTTCGTATGGTCCGCGAGCTGGGACATAAGATCCATACGACATTACCTGCTCTGGTCCCCCTTGAAACCGAAGGTGGCTTGGCAGAATCCATGCAGGGACTCTCCCTGCGCAATGTACAGGCGACTCTCTGGGCCGATAATAAAAAAATCAGATCAATATTTGGTGAAATGCTCTTTACGCATTACGGTTTGTCTGGACCGATCATTCTGGACCTGAGCCGGGATGCTGTCATTGCCCTACGGGAAAATAAATTTGTTGAGATCACCATTGACAGTAAACCCGCATTGGATGAAGCAAAACTTGATGCACGCTTACTTCGGGAACTGGATTTTCATGGCAGATCAAAACTAAAAAGCATGTTGAAAAATCTTCTCCCGATGAAAATGCTCTTCCCTTTCTGTGATTATGTTAAATGTGATCCTGAAAAATTCTGCAATCAGGTCTCCGGAGCTGAACGTAAACATATATTTATGGGCTTACGGGAAATGCGCTTTACGGTCACGGGAAATACCGGTTGGAATGATGCGATCATTACATCCGGTGGTATTGACTTGAAAGAAATAAACCCCTCTACCATGGAAAGCAAATTGGTTTCCGGACTATTTTTTGCAGGGGAGATATTAGACCTTGATGCTGCAACAGGTGGTTACAATCTGCAGATCGCCTGGTCTTCAGGTTATGTTGCGGGTTTGAACGCATCGGAATGAACTCTTTTTATTTGCGATAAAAATTAATTTAACCTAATTTCCATTATGAAATTCAGAAAACTACTTATTCTCGTTCTCCTGACTACAATTTTATCTTCAAAAGAAATACTTCCTTCAAATACATATCTTTTTTCAAATTTCGGAAACGGATATGCTCACATTAAAGACACAGGTACTTCTCCCCTACGTTATGAGGGATTATATACCGGTACAGATCTTGCATATAAAAGGATCAACCCAAAAGTAATATTCAATGTACAGGGCAGTTTTTCCTATGCTGCAACATTTGCGGCAGATTATTATAATCTTAATTACTTTATTGGTGGTTTATCTGTATCGTATATACATACCATGCCTTTTATTGAAGGTGAGAGATTAAGGTTGCGGTTTGGAGGCCTGCTTGAAACTTCAGTTTCCGGAGCACTGAATACAGATCTGCAAAACGCAAGCCTGAATGTTGATTATCTGACTGACTTGATGATTACTTCTCAATTGGAATACGATTATATACTTGCAGAAAAGTCAGGTAAATTCCTTTTTTTAAAATACAGTTTACCACAGAGAAATTATCGGGCATTTTTCAAACTTGACCTGCCCTTGCTGATCCTGAACGGCAGGCCGGAATTTGCTTACCTTAATCCTGAAGATTTTGATTATTTCTCCCGCAGATACTATGTCGGAGGATATAAAATGGGGACAAAATTGGGCCTCAAACGTTATTTGAAGAACGGAAATATCATTGAGATCGCTTACGACTGGAATATGTACACCGCTGGCAATAAAGATATATACCTGCTCGAAAGAGCCTCCCATAATTTTACAATGGCTTTTTACTTTAAGTTGAACTGACATGAAAAAAATAATTAGACATATTATTCCATTCATCATTGTCCTGCTATTTATGGCATCATGTGAACGTTTGGTCTTTTCTCCCAATCCTCCGGCAGATCCAAGAGCAACATTTCAATATCTCTGGGATAAGATCGACCGGCAATATGCCTATTTCGATGTGAAGAATGTTGACTGGGATGAGATCTATCTGGAATATGCACCAAAGATGCATGCTGATCTCTCGGACGACTCTTTGTTCACTTATCTTGGCTCTATGATGAATGAATTGAAAGACGGACATGTTAATCTTTTCTCGGAATTCAACAAGTCACGCTACGATATTCGAAGACTAGGACCGAACAACATTGATTTCAGGTTCATTCAGGATAATTATCTGGGTGCGGATTATTATTACACCGGTCCCTTTATCCATGATTTTATTGCCGATGATAATATAGGCTATATCCGCTATTCATCCTTTTCAAGCCTGTTCACAGATGAAAACATGATGTTTATGTTTGAACGCTATGAGAATACTGATGGACTTATCTTTGATATGAGACAAAATGGCGGCGGCTATCTTATGAATGTTTTTAAATTCTTATCCTATTTTACATTGACTGAAGAACCTGTTTATACAACATGTATTAAATCAGGTCCGGATCATGAAGCTTTTACCGAAAGTGTAGCGGAATATTCCACCCCTTATGATACGGTCATCCATTATTTAAAACCCATTGCGGTCCTGATTGACCGTGGCTCCTACAGCGCAACATCCATGTTCTCATTGGCTACATTACAGCTTAATAATATATTTCTTGTGGGAGATACCACAGGGGGTGGTTTGGGCATGCCTAACGGAGGTCAGCTACCCAATGGCTGGACCTATAGATTTTCCATTACGAGAACACTCACTCCGGATGGATTAAATTACGAGAATGGAATACCGCCTGATATTTATGCCGTACTGGATAGTTCGGATATGGCACAGGGCTATGATACCGTGATAGAAACGGCATTGGATTCATTGCTGGGACGTTAGATATCGCTTTCCTTACATAATTACAATTATTGAATCACGCTGTGGTATTTTATGCCACATTAGTGTAGAGACGCGATTAATCGCGTCTCTACACTAAATATTATGTACTCTGCATCAAGCGTTACGCGTCATGATTCAATCTTTTCTTAAACATAAAATAAACCGGAATACCCAGTAAGGTAAATCCAATACTGAATAATATTCCTATTAAGGGAAAAGTACTGAAACTCGCTATGATCAAAGGGAAAGGCAAAACGATAGCAAGAACTGTCATAATGCGCCACATAGGCGAATGATAAGATGGATTGTAATCGCCTCGCTTTTTCAACCAAAAAATACTTCCATAGACCAAAATATTTTGAAAGAGATAGGAAAAGGTAAAATACCCAAGTAGTGTATCCAAAGTATCCTGACTTAAAAATACAAGAATAATAGCAAAACCGGACTGTAAAAGAATTGAATTGACCGGTGTTCCATATTTTGGATGTATTTTTGCAAATGTCTTGAAAAACAGACCATCTTTTGCCATGGCATATTGCAGACGTGGTTGACTCATAATACATACGTTCGTTGCTCCAATACAAGATATGAATGCGGTAATTGCCAAAAAACCGGATGCAATACCTGCAAATACAGGTAAATACTTAAAGGGATTCAAAAAGCCCTGTGTTTGTATTACTTCTTCATGTGGGATCAAAGCACCTGAAGCAAAAGAGATCAAAATATACATTAGGGTAACGAACAGAGCACTCCCGATAAGAGCAATAGGAATATTACGGCTAGGATTTTTTACCTCCCCTGCCATATACATGATATTCGGAAAACCGGCATAAGACCAGACCGTACCGGCAGCTCCCATCATGATCAGCCAAAAAATGGAATGCTTTGCCGGTTCTACTACGTGTGGTTCAATAAATAAATTTGGAGAATTCAAATAGAACAAGCCGAGAATTGCCAATATTGCAAGCGGAACGATCTTTAAAACAGTCAAAATAACTTGCACCCAAGATCCTTGTTTTACCGAGCGAACATGAATAGCAGTTAATAATATGATCACAGCGATCGCCAGCATCTTAGTTGACATGGCATTAACTGTCAGTGCAGGAAAAAATACGTCCAATGCCGAAACGGCAGCAATGCTCAAAATAGTGATAGAAGGCATATCGCTGGTCCAAAAAGCAGTCCATGTATAAATAAAAGCCAGCATTGGACTTCCGGCTTTCTGTAGATAAAGATATCCGAATCCCTGTCCGGGATAGGCGGTCCCCAATTCAGCATAAATAAAGATTTGCGGTAACATGAACAAACCACCAACCGCCCAGGCAATTACAGCTAACCCGGGTGAACCCACAGCCCGTTGAACCGGTGCAATATTAATGAACACACCGGATCCTATCACCAATCCAATAATGATCGAGACCACCTGAAAAAGATTTAATTGCCGTTTGACCTCGCTCATGCTTTTACCTTTTTATATTATATTAAATAAATTAATTCATTGTTTGTCATTTCGACCGAAAACCGTTCGTATAGACGAGCGGTTTAAGCGGAGAAATCTCAAACTATTATTATTATTTTGAGTAATTTGAGATCTCTCCACTATGTCCCGACCCAGATCGTGACTTCGGTCGAGATGACAAAATAAATATAAAACATCTCTATAATTTTACCGAATGAATAATAAATGCTGTAGTAGAAAATTCCGGGATCAGTTGATTGGATGTTGATAATTTTAATGATATCCTATCCGCATTCAGTAATTTCAGCAAAGGTCTCTGATATGACAGATCGGGGCATGCCGGATAACCAAATGAACGTCTTAGGTTTTTTTTGATCCCAAGTTCATTGTTTATTTTATCGCTGACCATAGATGCTAAAGTTTCTGTACACTCTGCCGCTAATCCATAAATAAGAAAATATTCGGCATAATCATTATTTTCATATAATTCCTTTGATAAAGCGACCGCTTTTTCACCTACAGAAACAGCTAAAAGAGGAATAAAATCACTCCCCTCATTTTTTGTTTTAAAATGATCCGATAAATATTCCCCTTTTAATTCGGAAAATTCCCAAATAATAGAGTCATTTAGTATCAAATGATGATCTTCACGATATACCGGAAAATAACCGTAAACGGCCTGAGGCTCCATTGAAGATAATATCCGTTCATCATCCAAAAGATCGAACAGCATTTCCTCCCCGCCTTTTGCCATCTTCCAGCGAGATTTAAAAAGCACCTGCATATCCAGTTTTTCCATGACTTCGTCTACGGTAAAATTCAGTACTTCAGAACTGCCGATAAATGGTGGTTTGATCATCTCGTTAATATCTGTTTAACTTATTAGCTAAAGCTTGAAGCTAATATAGGGATTTTATTTTATCGTTTATACCTTTTTCTGTATCATGAATAGCGCAAAAGAAAAGGGCTCGACATCCATCTTCGCTAAAGCTTTGATGGACAGGTGTCGAGCCCCTACATTTATTCAAACCAGTTACGAGTTACGAAATTGTCAATTTTCCTTTGTCAATTGTCAATTGAGTCAGTTGGTGTCTTATTAATATGCCATATTGTCACATAATGATGAATGGCATGATATTTGCAACCTATTAAGTGCCGAACAATGTTCGGATTGACATAGATAAAAAATACAGCGGACTGCACTACCCTGCATGCCCGGCAATGATAAAAAAGGAGAACGAAATGGGTAAAATTATTGGAATTGACTTAGGAACAACGAATTCCTGTGTCTCGATCATGGAGGGAAACGAACCGAAAGTTTTGGTCAACGCTGAGGGTGACCGTACAACACCTTCCGTAATCAGTTTTAAAAAAGACGGTGAACGTCTTGTCGGTGCAGCTGCCAAACGTCAGGCTGTAACCAATCCGAAGCATACGATTTACAGTATTAAACGCTTTATGGGTCGTATGTATGGTGAGGTTGGAAATGAGATCACTGAAGTTCCTTACACTGTAGAAAAAGGAAAGAACAGTGATGTTCGGATCAAAATTGACAAGAAAACATATTCACCCCCTGAGCTCTCAGCCATGGTTCTTCAAAAAATGAAACAGATCGCTGAAGATTATCTTGGTGAAACAGTGACTGAAGCTGTCATCACAGTTCCTGCATATTTCAATGACTCTCAGCGTCAGGCAACCAAAGATGCCGGTAAAATTGCCGGTTTGGAAGTCAAGCGAATCATTAATGAACCGACAGCCGCAGCTCTTTCCTATGGCCTGGATAAAGGCAAAGAAGAAAAAGTTGCTGTATTCGATCTGGGTGGCGGTACTTTTGATATTTCTATTCTGGAAATTGGCGATGGTGTTTTTGAAGTAAAATCAACCAATGGTGATACCCATCTGGGTGGTGATGATTTCGACCAAAAACTTATTGAATTTCTTCTCGCAGAATTCAAAAAACAAGAAGGCATGGATATTTCTAAAGATCCTATGGCTGTACAGCGCTTAAAAGAAGCTGCCGAAAAAGCCAAAATGGAACTTTCAACTTCCATGCAGACCGAGATCAATCTCCCCTACTTAACAGCTGACGCATCAGGTCCTAAACATCTTAATGTTTCAATGACTCGTGCAAAATTCGACCAGCTGACAGCTGATCTGGTTACTCGCGTCCGTAAACCATGCGAAAATGCCATCAAAGATGCCGGTTTAAAAGCATCTGAAATTGATGAGGTCATCTTGGTCGGTGGTTCAACCCGTATCCCGGCTGTACAGAAGATCGTGAAAGATATTTTCGGAAAAGAACCTAACAAAACCGTTAATCCGGATGAAGTAGTATCTGTTGGTGCTGCAATTCAGGGTGGTGTTTTACAAGGTGATGTAAAAGATGTTCTTCTTCTTGATGTAACACCTTTATCAGTCGGTATTGAAACCCTCGGCGGTGTATTTACCAAATTGATCGAAAAAAACACGACCATTCCTGTCAAGAAATCTGAGATCTTTTCAACGGCTGCAAACAATCAGCCTCAGGTTGAGATCCATGTTCTGCAGGGAGAACGTTCACAGGCAACTTACAATAAAACTTTAGGCCGCTTCATTTTGGACGGTATTCCTGCAGCACCGCGTGGTATTCCACAGATCGAAGTATCTTTTGATATTGATGCCAACGGGATCATGAATGTATCAGCTAAAGATAAAGCTACGAACAAAGAACAAAATATTCGTATCGAATCTTCAAGTGGTTTATCAGATCAAGAAATTGAGAACATGACCAGCGAAGCTGAAAAACATGCAGAAGAAGATGAAAAATTTCGCAAGAAAGTAGAAGCACACAATCAAGCTGAACAGATCCTTTACTCAACACGCAAATCATTGGATGATATGGGTGACAAGCTTGAAGATGCAGACAAGAAACCGGTTGAAGATGCTTTGGCCGAATTGGAAAAAGTGAAAACTTCAGATAACCCTGATGAGATCACTGAAAAGATCGAAGCAGTCAATCAAGCCATGATGAAGGTCTCTGAGAAAATCTACGCACAGGCACAACAGGCTCAGCAGGAAGCAGGCGCTCCTGATATGGGTGGTACCGATAATGCTGATGCAGGCTCAGAACAGGCTGAAGACGTCGAAGATGCCGATTTTGAGGTCGTCGACGAAGAGAACGAAAAGAAGTAAATGAATCTCTGATATACATAAAAGAAAAGCCTCGTTTTGCGAGGCTTTTTTTTAGTGACCCTCCTTCGCCCTGAAGCATTAGGGCTATGAAGGGCAAGCTGGTGGACAGAATGACATATCAGTAGCCTTGGGTTTAAACCCAAGGCTACTGAAAATTGCCTACCGTTCACAATTTACGACTTACGGTTTACGCTTGTCTATCGGAGTTTTAGATGGAAATAACAAATTAATTTTTTCCTTTATTTTTCACCATAACACCCGTATTTTGCAATAGTATATAGCAGAATGTGACTATCGATAGTAACTGAATAGAAATTGATCCACAGATCTTGTATTGTATTGCTCATGATTGAATCCAATACCGCATATACGGCAGCAAAAGAACTTTCTTCCTGATCCTATATAGAATAGCCTGTTCATATACAGAAAAGACAAACCACTGGGAGGTGAAAAATGAAAATTTGGAATCTTGTTCTGAATTGTCTTATCGTAGGGGCCATTGCTTTTCTTGCCGGTATTCTCGTAAGCTTCCTTTTCAATCTGATCGTCTATGGTGAAGCAATGGTGGCCTGGGGTACAAGCTTGCGGATCGCTGCGGTCCTGGGACTTGTTATTCCCATTGCAGAACTGCTGAAGATCAAAAAAGATTAAGGCTAAGATCAAGATCAAGGTCAAGGTCAAGATCAAGGTCAAGGTCAAGGTCAAGATCAAGGTCAAGATTGGGGTTTGGGGTTTAAGGAATGATGAATTCTGGATGATGAATGATGGATGAAAAAAAATATCTTCTCTTTACTCTTTACTCTTTACTCTTTACTCCTTACTCTTTACTGTTTACTCTTCACCGATTACCGTTCACGAACAAACGATCCCATACCTTTTTAAACTGAGTTACGGGGAAGCCTATTACATTATAAAAACAACCGTTTATGCTTTCAACGAGCTTGGTATTTAGATCCTGGATACCGTACGCACCAGCTTTATCCATGGGGGAACCCCCTGCGATATAATTTTGGATCTCTTCATCCCCTAACTTCCGAAAATTTACCTCGGTTCTTTCATATTTTGTAATAAGCAGGCTTTCGTTTTCCAATAATATTGAATATGCCGTAATGACCTCGTGCGTATTCCCGGACAACATTTTCAGCATCCGGAACGCATCGGTTTCATCCACGGGTTTCCCGAGTATATGATCATGGTATATCACGATCGTATCTGCAGAAATAACAATACTATCCGGGTATTTTTTAGCGATAAATTGTCCCTTTTCTTCCGCAAGTCGGCAGACATATGCGATCGGGCTTTCCATTTCCAACAAAGATTCATCTATATGAGGGGGAATGATCTTAAATTTTAATCCCAGTTCTTCCAGAAGCTCTTTACGTCTCGGGGAAGCCGATGCCAGGATCACCGGACCATCCGGTTGAACGATCATGGCAATATCACCATTTTATTATGTTGTTTGATCGTTTCAAGCCCCGAAGTGATCTCCAATACGTAAAAATACACACCTGCAGCCAGATCATGTCCATAATCGTCTTCAGCAAACACCGGTATTGCATTAAAACCCGAATTGATACCGATATCTGATCGTTCCGCTACCGGTTTTCCTGAAATGGTGTAGATCCTAAGATTGGCTGTGCCACTGAATGCCGAAGAGAATGTGATATCTGTTCTATTTTTAAAGGGATTCGGGAAATTCACTAGGTTTTGAATGACTTCATCACCCTGCTTCAATACATTGACCGTCAATTCGATATTGGAATAATTATTATAATTATCAAAAGCGGATATTTCGATCAGATGTTCACCCTTATCCAAATAATTACTAATGGAAAGTTCAACTACGCCTCTTGAAAAATCATTTTGCTCATAGGTGAACAACTCGCTCAGATCGATAACTTGTTGACCGTTATCAACCGTCATTTCCAACACATGTCCGGTGGTTCCCGTAATATTGATCCCACTTTGATCTTCAAACACTATTTGTACAATACTGGTATCAAAGATCACCGCTCCATTCTGTAATTCAACCTGCCCTCTTTGCACAGTGATGTCCGGACCCAGTACATCCGATTCGGCATCGGGATTAATACCACCGATATGGATATCATCTATAGCCGCAGATCCATCAAATTGTCGATCACTGTTCCAATACATCATTCTTACTTTACCCTGTGTTCCATGGTATTGAATATCTTTTGGAATAAAAGCTTCAGTGGAAAATGAATTCCCATCAAATGCAAAATTACCATTGAATAAACGGTTGCCTTCAAGATTATAGCTCAGTATGGACGTATTGCCAAAAGAGTTGTATATATATTCCCGATTGACCCGATAGTCATTGTCATAAATTGTGATAAGTCCTTCAAGATCGTTGATCGAAGGATCATTGCCTTCACGGGTTAAAGCCCGTCCATGTATCGCTGCTCTATCTAAAGCTCTAAGTGTATCTCTGCTGAGAGAATCTATCATACCCGCATTTTGAGGAAAGGCCGGGATCAAGGTCGGATCTCCAAAATACATGAATTTCATGTTATTATTGACCTTTGTCGTACCGTACAGATTATTTGATTCGTTCTTCGCATAAAGGACCGCATCTCCCATCAAGGGTGTATATGCATAATCGGGATTCCCTTCAAAAAGTCCGGTAGCAAAATCTTCAACGAATTTCACATTCGCGGAAGTAGGACTACCATGGAAAACGGATCGAACCGTTGCCAGAGTCGCAATGGCTCCATTAGCTTCCATTGTCAGGATCTCTTCTGCCATGCTCTGAAAATCCGGATTGTCCGACCTTCCCCAACTGCATGTTGCAGCCAGGATAAGCGGATATTGCCGATTTACTTCCAGGCGAACAAGATCATTATTTACAAAAACTTTTTCCTGGGTCCATACGGAAGGATCTCCATGTCCGTAAAAATTCACAAAAGAAACACCGTTCAGAAATGTTTCCATAATATCTTCCCTGGCTCCATCCCGTCCCATGGTTTGTAATTCAGTAATATATCTTTCGGGATATTCGGTAAGATAGACCTTTTTAGTTTGCATGACTTTAGGGAAATGATCTCTGCATAATCGTTCCGAATCCTTTATAAATACCGTTTGACCTATAAACGGTGATCCTTGAGCAAGATCGGTAGGATCATCGGCTACCAGCATGGTATTCAACTGCCATTCCCCGGGATTTTCCCGGTTATCGTATTCAATGATCTTATCAACGACAGCTGATATCTCATCAAGTGAATTCGCAGGAATGCGTCCAATCGCCATATCATTACTAAGATCCACAGCAGAATTGATCATGACAAATATATCGTCACAAGGCCAGAGTATACCCGGTTCATAGAGATAAGGTATATAGACCGGTGTGGAATGAAGTCTGTTCTGATAATCGTAATGTCCATCACCAAGCAGGAGAACATATAGTGGTTTGGGATCGGGTAATTGACGATACATATCAACCAGAAAATGCCATATCGCATAAGGATCGCGGTTTCCAGCATTATACTGCCCAATAATATCGGAATAAGTTTTTACATATGTTTTCAATGCCTGGATACTTCTGGTTTCCTTGAATGAAGCCAAGCGATTTGCTTCAGATAAAAATGCATCCGGTGTAATAATAATAAAATCCATTTGTGACGTGTGATCATCTGTTACCAAAGGATCAAAATCAGGTAAAATTGACATAAGATCCGGTGTTTTAAAATGTCCTTCATTTACGATCAGAAAAGAAGAAGCGGAATCCGAAGCGGGGATCAATATATTGGCCGAACTCCCGCTTGCCGGAAAGTATTTAACTTCAAAGGGGTCTTCGATCTCAAATATATAGGACAATGATCCATTAAGATCCGTTACGTTTATTTTTCTGTCATTTCCATATTTCATAAACCACAGTTCCAGTTGACCATCGATCGCTTGCGGAGTAGCGGGATAGATAATATCTATGTAATCCAGGAATCCTTCACTCGTAGAACGTGCACCCTGATAACTGACATTGACTTCCAGATCTTCTGAAAGCAATTGATTTGGAAGAACGAATTCCTTTTTCCGGGTAATAGAGCTTTCATAATCATAATCATTGGCACTTTTTGCGATCGACGCATAAGTTATATCGAACAAAGAGTCTGCGACATAGGTCGTAAACTCATGGGCATCGGCCGTTGTCATGCCAAAA
>JAYEJI010000076.1:0-14487 GCA_034660515.1 Fidelibacterota bacterium | reverse complement strand
CATCCCAATGACAATGTAGAGCAGTACAATATTGGGATGGATCATATCCACAGCTGCAATGACCTTGTTGGCACCGCTGTTGTAAATGTCGATCACCGCACCAAAACGGAAGGTCATGGGCAGTGACCAAGTATCAAAGAGGATCTCGGTACCTGTCAAATAAGAGTTTGAATAGCTATAATCTATGTAGGAACCGCTGAATTGGACTTTATTAGAGAAATTCAGGATACTCATTCCGATCTTTAGATTGCGGAAATCCGCACGGTACATCAAACCGACATCCCAGGCTACAGTTGTATAGCCGTTGGTTCCGTATCGTTCATTGACCAGTTTTGCAGTCAATCCCATGGATACTTTATCTGTCAAATAGCGTCCGTAAGTCAAACCGATCGCATAGTTGCTCATTTGCAGCATGGCTCCGGTCCCGTTAGGGTCCTCAACAGTCGTTATTTCCATTTCGCCAAAATTGACGTATTTTGCATTTATGGAAAACGTACCGATCTTGGGATTGACATAGGCATAGGACAACGCACCCACATGGATGCCCGCCGGCCATTGATTATAAGCGACGTAAATATCATTGGATTGACCATCCACAATACCTGAAGGATTCCAAAATACAGATCCGGATCCTTTGGTTAATGCGGTAACGGCCTCACCCATTGCCACTTCCCTGCCCCCGACACCAATGGTCAGAAACTGGCCGGTGGCTGTTCCCACCGGAGCAAAAGGTTCCGCATAGCCCATAAGGCTAAATGCGACCAACAGTAATAATATGATAAATTTTTTCATTGTTGTCTCCTGCCTTATCGAATTATGACGAATTTGCCGGTTGTTTTACCTGCCGTTGCCGAACTGACGGTAAATAAATAAACTCCCGGGGCGGCATCCTGATTATTCCGTGTCACCAGATTCCAGATGGCCGTACCGCCGCTCTTATCGGGCACTGTTTCATATGGGCCGGTTATCCGGGGATCCGATGCTTTTACTTCAGCAACAAAATCACCATCCAGTGTATAGATACGAACAACAGCATCGGCAGTAAGATTGATGAACATCAGCTGATGTTCCCAGGGAGATGTTCCCAGACTTGGGATCGGGTTATTCCAAACTGCAGATCCAATGTAAGGGTTCGGAACCACTTTGACGTTATCCAATGTCAGCGATGGAGCTGATGTCGGGGTCATCGCCTGAAATAATGCTTCTGATGAAGAAATATTGCCGTAACCCGGTACATCGGCTGAAATGGTCTGGACACAATAGAAGTAATCAAAACCAAAACGAACGGTCGTATCACGGAATGCATAAACATTCGAACCACCCATATCTGCTGATGGCGGCCAGGTTTCCGCACCTACTTCATATTCCGCAAGCGTTTCCCAAATAAAAGAACCGTTCGGCATCTTTTCATTGGAACGGATCACCCGATAGCCACCGAATTTTCCATGTGCTTCGGGAAGATCATCCCATTTGACATCTACACCTTGATATTCGCCATCAACACTGGCTTCTGTCAGTTCAAAATCGACCGGCGGAGCCATGAGGACATCAAAATCTACACTATAATCGTTATCGACAATGTACTGTGCCATCAACATGACCTTGTTCAATTCGATCAAGGAATAAATACCACCATTAACCTGATCACCGCCAACACCGTAAGCTATGGTTACGACAACCGAATCATCGGCTTTAAGTGTATCAAGGGAACCGTAACTGGTAAACGTACGATAATCTTCCGGATAAAAATATCCGTTCTGCCACTGTGAGTAGATAGGATTAACAGCTTCTGTGATATTATAGAAATCGTCAATATTGATATAATCGTTCCAGCGTGCCGCATCGGTCTGCGGATCGTCATGGATCGTACAAGTCACATATGATTTCGGAGGCATGGGTTTTGTTGATTTGAGGAAACGCCATCCGAGGAATCCGGCGGAGTTAAAGCTTCCGTCAACATCCGGGTTACCAAAATCATCGTTAAGATGATCAAAATCATAGAAAGCCGGATCTAACAAGTTTGTATCCAAGCCCCAATCTTCCGCATCTACATTCAGATTATCGCCATCCCACATGAAAGTCAACATCGAATCCAAGGGGAAGGTTTTCAGGGAATCCAGTATAAAGGGTTCTCTTTCTGCCTGGCGGCGCATGTAAGGCACCAGTGTAACCCATTCCCAACCGGAGTAAGTCCCATTATAATCGGGATCATTCGCATCAGAAATAGTAAAAGTCGCATCCGCATTGCTTAAAGCATGATCATCTTGGTTCACACGTTGATCTTCTACCGGCCAGTCGGCGCGTTTTGCAACATCACCGTCCCAGCGGATCGTAAAGGTAAAATCATAGAGGTCGCGTTTGACTTCCGGAATATAATCGCTATCTTCATCCAGACCGACATTTTTGATAGTATATTCTACAATGATAAAATCATCGGCCAGTGGATTGCTCCAAGCATAGGTACGTTCCTTGATGGTCACACCCAGCGGATCATCACCTGAACTGGATTTCGGTTGTATCACATCCCAATACTGTGTATAGGTTTCCTGTTCTGCTCGGGTACCAGGTCTAAATATATGGATACTGTCAATCGGTTCATATTCATCGTCGCGTTGATTTAGTACAGAGTATTTGATAGTACCGCCATCATCAAAGGCACCTGAAAGCCAAATACATCCTGAATAAAGGTAAGAATTACCCGACCCGGCCGGCCATTCACAGGACGGAGCCGGTGCGGAGTAACTAGGATCTCCAATCTGACCATAATTTGTGATATTATTCCATAGCATTCCAATCTTATGTACAAAACTATCGTAGGTAACCATCGGATTTTGCGCCGGCAAGATACTCAACGAAAGAAGCAGCAAACAGAATACAAGGATCTTTATTTTATTTATTCGCATCAATTTCTCCTTTATCAATTAGAACTGTACCGACAGACCGGCGCGGAACTGACGGGGATCGTTATAAACTTCTGGGTTATAGATATATGAGTAATCAACATCCTGTCCAATAATGGCTGCATCTTCTCTCAGATTGTAAAACTGCGTAGAGCCAATATAGGACACGTACATGGAATTCAGAACATTGAAAACATCCACAAAGATATCCATTTTGACAGGCCCCATCTTTATACGGCGGTTAATACGCAGATCAAGATTATATTTCCAAGGTAAACGCAGATCGTAGGTTTGACCCGTTCCATAAGAAGAATAAGGCAAGCCACTGTTGATATCCAGCTGGAAGTTTGCACGCCAGTTTCTTAAAAGAGGTGACAAGCGAGCGGGCGTTTTCAAAGTCACATTAGCATTGATCGTATGAGTCTGATCATAACCTAATGGAAACATTTTCTGGTCTTCTCCAAACAGCGGGGCATTGTAATCATTGTACAAGCGTCCCTGTGCCGTGGAGAAAGTGTAGTTAATTGATGCACCCCAGAAATCTGTCAGTGCTTTATACATTGCGAATTCAACACCCTTGATATTTGCATAATCTGCATTCACATAGATGTTACCGTCACTGGATGTGTTGCTAAAGACATATTTCTGATAGTTCATCAGGTTGGTCACATCTTTATAATAACCGGTCACAGATACCTTGAGTGTCGGTGTAAAAAGGTGTTCAAGACTGATATCATAAGAAACCGTTTTTTCTGCTTGCAATGAGGGGTTACCTACATAATTACCCGTAATGGTTAAATTATCATATTTCAGGTTCCTGTAAAGATAATAGCTATCCGGACGCTGGAAATAATGACCATAGGTAAACATCAGTTTATCACGATCGGTGATCGGAAAAGATAAACCAAAGCGTGGTGAGAGTTGATGTGTGGGCTTTGCTTCTTGTGGATCTATTAAAATGGGAACACCGTTCGAATCCACCAAAGAAAAGGGGTCCGTGAAATCGGCAGGATATAATACCGGATCACCAAAACCGCTTGGGTTGAAGTAATCGTAACGCAATCCGACTAAAGCGACAAGTCCTTTGAATTCCATTTTATCCTGGACATACATCCCAAAATCAATGTTGTCTTCCGACCAGATATCCGTCCGGAAATAGGTTCTTGAATACACAGTATCGACCGGATCGAATTCGATTTGACTCCACCGGATATTGGTTACGTCCATGTTATTGTGCGTAAATTCGAATCCTCCGCGGACCTGATGGTTTTTGTTAACCTGACTTTCAATATCGAATTTCAGTTTATTTACCTTTGATATCTGATCACGGTAACCGGGATCGTCTCCCCCGGTCCACCAAATATTATTCTCACGTACACGATTTTCGTAATAGGGCCCTTCTCCATCAAAATCCCAGTTAAGGAATTCCATCACATCACCGTCACCATCCCGGTCATCCACATCGCGGACACCATAGAAATACTTGGAGACCATGTTCTGGTATTTGATTTCATAAAAGGTCTTGGAACTCAACTGATGAGTAAAACCGAGATTCAAAGTATAGGCCAAGCGTTCACGGTCCCATAGATGATCTTGTAGACGGTTGTCAAGATAAACATGCTTGAATTTTGCTTGTTCGTACCATGTGATCGTATCACCCGCAGCGAAAACGGTATCACGACGACCAATACTGAAAGCCGAATCCGTGTAAGCGCTGGCATCATTGACAAAATGGTAAATAAGCGCTGTATCACCACGACTCGATGCCAGAGGATTCGGGTCGTAATACATTTCATTCTGCCAGTATTCATCAGCAGGACCGTACTTTGAAGCGTAAATATAAAAATCATCCGACATCGATGAAGAATACATAGCAGAAGCGGATAATTTCATTTTATCACTGAGTTTAGCAGTCAGTTTACCGTAGTATTTTTCACTATTGTAAGTATTGTTGATAAAATAGTCCTGCTTTTCATTTGATACATCAGCTGAAAAAGCAAAGGTTAAACGGTCACTGTTCGGGATGATCGGACCGCTTAAGCTCAATCGGAGAACATTTTGCAGTTCATGACGGTATTTAAGAGTATACCAACGAGTTGAATCGGGCATGATCAGGTCTCGCAAAGAATCCTGATCTTCACCGGGGAAGAAATCCAGTGTTTTTTCAACAAATTTGTCAAGCGGCATGATGGCATTATTGACCGGGTCCGAAAAATCGGTGGTCATATAGCTTGCTTTACCGGAGAATTTTTTGGAACCCGCATTGGTTGCAACATTGATCACACCGGATTGCACGTTACCGAACTCAGCGCTTAAACCACCGAGAGAGACTTCCATTTCTGTAATGGCTTCAGTTGGAAGACCTAAAGTAAATCCACCTGTACTTCCGGAGTAAGTACCGGCAGGATCACGAACAGGCATACCATCTATAACAACCAGGACCTCTCCTGAACGACCGCCACGAAAGTGAGAGCCGACAACACCGGGTTGATTCTGTGCTATGGTCATGAAATTATCAATAGGTTGAACTTGCATTTCATCCGCCGACACATTATGCGTTGATGCAAAGGCGTCATCCTGCAAAAGTGAACGCCTGGCAACCACAACGACTTCTTCCTGACCGATCGCTTCAACCAGCAAGCCAACATTCAAATCTGTAGTCAAGTTCATGCTAACGCTAATATCCGTGATCAGCATGGAAGCATAACCCACGTAACTGACCCGTGCTTCATAAACACCGGGATCCACATTTAAGATAGCATAATACCCTTCCGTATCGGTAGCAGCACCCATGGATGTTGCGTTACCATCCTTGAGTATGATAATATTTGCCCCGATCAGCGGTTCATTGGTTTGTTCATCTCTGATCACACCGGAGATCTTTCCGGTAATTGCGCCGAAAAGTCCCTGCGCAAGGAACAAACATACTAAAAAGCATAAAAATGCTTTTTTTCTATATTTTACCATATGTTTCCTTCCCTAGGTTCGGTATTACTTATAATTAATTCTATTATTTTAGCCTTTTTAGCCAATATTAAATACAAAATAACAAAAAGATTTATGACATTCAATAGATTTTCAAAGCATTTATCGATTTTTTTTATTAAACTTCGCTGAAATCAAGGAGATAAGCATGAGTTACAAATTAAAGATAACAAAAATTGACATCTTTCCATTTAATGTTGAAAGTGAGCATGAATTTAAAATAGCCACGATGGTTATTAGCGGAGCCCGGAATGTTTTGATCCATATTCAAACAAATGAGGGCTTGGACGGTTGGGGCGAAGCCAGTTCTTTTCGGGCGATCGTCGGTGAAACGCAAAAGATCAATTTGGCTGCCGCTCAAGAGATCAGGGAGATGTTGATCGGTAAAAATCCTCTCGATTATGCTTCCCGCGTCAGGGAAATGGATGCTTTTCTTCCTTTGAACTCTACGATCAAAAGTGCATTTGACATGGCGCTGTACGATCTGGCGGCAAAATATGCCGATCTGCCTCTTTATCGTTTTCTCGGTGGTGAAAAGCGACCGATGGAAACAGACATGACCATGGGTATCGCAAAACTGGAAGATGCCGGCAGAGATGCCATGAAGATCGTTGATCAGGGATTTCGTAAGATCAAAACAAAGGTCGGTATAGATCCGGAAGAAGATATTTTGCGCTTAAGAGAAATTCGTAAAGCAATTGGACCGGACATTAAGATCCGTATTGATGCCAATCAGGGCTGGGACCGTGTAACAGCAGTAAAATGCCTTAATGAAATGGAAGCTCTTGATATTGAATTTTGCGAACAACCCGTTCGTCGTCATGATCTCGACGGGATGAAATATGTCTCTGAACGTACTTCTATTCCCATCATGGCCGATGAATCGGTATTTTCTCCTGAAGATGCCATGGCGGTGATACAAAAACAAGCGGCACCGATGATCAATATTAAAATATCAAAATCAGGTGGCCTGAAAAATGCGATCATGATCGCTAATATCTGTGAAGCCGCCCATATCCCCTGTATGACCGGATGCATGTCCGAATCAGGGCTTGCAAACACCGCATTCGCCCATTTTTCCATGGCACATCCCATTGTGCAATATTTCGACCTGGACGCCAATGTCGGCCATATCGATGAACCCATTATCGGTGGAGTCACTATTAAAAACGGTATGATAGACTTCCCGGATGATATCATCGGTATCGGGGCCTACCCGGATCCGGATTTTATTAAAACATTGAAAAGTGTATAATGTACATGTACGGAACAGGCATGCCTGTTCCGTACATTATTTATTTCATCAACAACATTTTTCCCATACTCCGTAAATATTGGTGCGCAAAAAAAAACGGGCTCGACATCTCGAGCCCCTATATATACGAAAATATTTACGAGTCACGTGTCACGAGTCACAAGCCTTCGCCAAGGTACAGCCTACGTAGCCAAAGCTACTTCGGCGCAGTAGGCCTTCGACCTGCAGGCGCGTTACGAGATCATTCAGCCATCTTCTTAATATCGCCATGCACCATAGTGAGCTTGATATTGTACTTCTTATCAAAAACAACAATATCCGCGCAACGGCCCGGCATAATATACCCGGTCTCGATCTGTTTACTGATAACCGTAGCAGGATTACAGCTTGCCATGCGCAAAGCATCTTCCAGTGGAACTTCCATATCCTCAACAAGATTCCGAACACCTTGGATCATGGTCAAAGCCGAACCGGCAATGGTTTCATCATCTTTGCGTGTAAATAGTCCGTCTTTTAAATATACTTCTTCATGATTTGCCATAAGCTTACCGCTTTTCTGGCCGGTTGGGCGCAAACAATCCGTAACAAGAACGATCTTATGGATGGGTTTCACACGACGCAGAAGTTTTACAATAGCCGAATGCAGATGATAACCGTCAGCAATGACCTCACAAGCGATATTCGGATAGATCATAATGGCTCCTACTACACCGGGATCACGGTGATGCAGTCTGCGCATTGCATTAAAAAAGTGAGTTGAATGCAAAATACCCGCCTGAACAGCTTCCATCATATCGTCATATGTTGCATTGGAATGACCTGCTGCCAGAACAATGCCTTCTTTTGCACAATAAAGCGCAAGTTCATGAATATTGTCAAGTTCAGGGGCAACTGTCATTAAAGAGATATTTCCACCTGCCGCTTCATTGTATTGTTTCATCTTTTCAAGATCGACAGGGATCATATGTTTGGGATCAAGGGCACCGTGTTTCTCGCGGGAAATGAAAGGACCTTCAAGATTAGCGCCAAATATCTTAGCGCCTTCTTCCTTACCCATAGCTTCATTGATGGCTGCAATACATTCAATGAATTTGTCATGGTCTTGAGGATAAAGGGTAGGACAAAAAGCCGTTACACCATATTCAACCAGGGCTTTTGACATTTCAAGTATAGATTCGGGACTGGCATCCGAGGTATCGTAGCCGTGAATACCATGGATATGTGTATCAATGAACCCTGGAGTGATGTATGCACCATTCACATAGATCATGGTCGTATCTTCAGGTAATTCCATGGTTTGTAACTTGTCGTTACTAACCACATCGGATATTTTTCCATCTTGAATGATCACGGATGCATGCGGAACCATAGCAATCCCGGTGAAAACCGTACCGTTTCTAAGGCAAATTGTTTTACTCATAAATGATCCTTTTAATTTCATTCGGAATGTACTGTTTCAGGAAGCGGAATAAAAGAAAAAGGCGAGAAAATATTGAATAGTGATTACAAATTATGAACAACAACACAGTACATCCTGAATCCATGCTACGCCTTTGGCTACGCCATGGCGAGCAAGTTCAGAATGACATATCGGGGTGTTTCAGGATCTCTTTGTTATTATGATTTTCAGTTTATATTAATGCTTGCAAAGAAAAAGGGCTCGACATGTCGAGCCCCTACGATTTACGATGCGTTACACGTCACGAGTCACAAGCCTTCGCCAAGGTACAGCCTACGTAGCCAAAGCTACTTCGGCGCAGTAGGCCTTCGACCTGCAGGCGCGTTATGATCTTATTATTTCATTAGAATGATCTTCTGACTCTGCATTGTATTCCTCGTCATCATCCTTACGATATAAACACCGGAGGACATTCCCGATGCATCCCAGGTCAATTCATAATTTCCTGCCTCTACAAAGTCATTTACTAATTCCTCAACCAGAACTCCCTGGGTGTTATAAATATTGACGACAGCATTGCTGCCTACAGCATAGTGCATACTGATTACTGTAGTTGGGTTAAACGGATTCGGATAAACCTTATTCAGCACAAAATCAGTTTCGCCGGTTTCAGCATGAACTTCAACGGAAACGGAGGTATGTAAAAATTCTTCCCCGCCATAGGTCACATCGGCAATGGCATATTCATGCACACCCGCTTGGACCTGTTCGTCTAAAAAAACATATTCATGCGGATCCGTGCAAGTTCCGTTACCGGCAATTTGTCCGATCACTTCCCCATCACGATAAACGAGAAAATGAGAATTTTCCGTTTCGCTGACTGTAACCCATGTTAATTCAACTACACCCCCTTTAATTTCTGCAGTAAAGAATGATAATGTAATTGGAGTGGGAACTTCGGAAACAGTGACTGTGTTGCTGGCTGACAATGTCTCCGAATTGTCAGACCATTCAGAACTGCCATGTTGATAGGTAGAACCGGGGGGATTTTTCGGATCACCTTCTGGTATAACAATTTTATAAGCATAATAATATGTTCCTGATGATGAAAATGTAACATTTGTTTTACATCTTCTATTTGACTCAAAACCGTCTTCGAACCAAGGAAGATCGACCCATGTCCATCCGGATCCATTCTGGGTTGTTCCATAACCTACCTGAGAAGCATCCCACTCTCCCAGATTCCATTCCACGGAAAATGTAACTGTTGCACCTTCATTAATATTTGTACTTTCCCAATTTTGCTCAACATCATATCTATGCCCTCTTGGTATTGCAAATCCAAAGGATACAAGACAAACCAAAATTATTAGTAAAACAAGCTTTTTCATTTTTTCTCCTAAAATTACATATTCAAACAAACAATTTTTCCGCAGTTGTGATGTTTCCGAATAAAACTAAACAATAATATGATTATGAGCAAGCGTATTTTTATCGTTTTTCATTTATATCCTCTAATAACATTCTAATGATGTGTAATATGTAGTATATATTTATAGCACATAAGAAAAAGGAACAGGCATTGCCTGTTCCCTACATTTAAATTTTAAAATGAACCTCACATTACGCTTGCGCAGCGGATCCGTCAACTGACGGAGTAGATGGGAGTCACGTCTCACCCTTACTCTTCAACCACCAAAAACGACCACATAGGAATATTTGGAGGTCCCCAATAATTCTTCGTTGAATCAACACCGGGAGTCCACGCAAGATTGTTATCAACATCAACCCAAGTAAAGCCATACTCTGTCCACTGGACTGTCGTGTCTCCGATCATCCAATAGATGGTCGTCGTTTGACCTGCATTGATGTTGAATTCCTGAAAGCTTTCACCCTCAGACATTAAATTAAACGTATCATTATGGGTATAATAACTTCCCCCCGGAGAAAAATAATTAATGACCTCAGTGGTATCACCCGCATCTCCCTCAGTAAGACTGCTGGCCATTTCGACCGTTCTACTGGTATCCGAAGCATAAACCGCATATCTGATAATTTCATTACCAAATACGATCTTAAGACTTTTATATATTCCTTCAGGCAGATCGTTGGCTATAAATTCAACCTCATCCAATGATCTAAGCGTATCATCTTCGCCGATCAATTTCCAGATAAAATCATCACTTATACCACTATCAACGAGACTTGTAGAAACATAGATCTCTTTAAAATTGAATTTGATATCCTTTGTATGCATGCTATATGATCCTGTCGGAACTGAAACAACCTGCGCTTTTGACAAGGCCGGGGTTGGTAGAGATCTTACACCTTTTAATATCAATGTGCCTGTAGTAGGGTTGAACAGATCACAGGAAGCCAATAACAATACGATAACCATCAGAATAACAAGATACTTCGTTTTCATTTTGTCAACTCCTTAGTAATTCATTGTAATGAATTTAAAATCAATTGATTAGGTTTACAATATAAAAGTTGAACGTTAATGGTTTAAGGATTTAGGTAAATTATGAATGAATTCTATCCACAGATATCGCAGATTATCACAGATTCAGACTTAATAATGATAATAATCTGTGTAAATCCATTAATCTGTGGATTGTATTTCTTATAAAACACCACTTTTCACCTTCTCATCTTTTCATCCTTTCCATTTCTCCCCCTCGTAAATATTTAATGTACATAAAAAAAAAGGAGCAGGCGTGCCTGCTCCCTACATTCTCTGTACGGAATAGGCATGCCTATTCCCTGCAATATTGAAATTATTTCATCAACACAATTTTTTGACTCTGCATCACATTCCCCGCATGCATCTTCACAATATAAACACCACTCGGCATACCACTGGCATCCCAGGTCAATTCATAATTTCCTGCCTCTACAAAGTCATTTACCAATTCCTCAACCAGAACTCCCTGGGTATTATAAATATTGACGATAGCATTGCTGCCTACAGCATAGTGCATACTGATTACTGTAGTTGGATTAAATGGATTCGGATAAGCAGCATTCATTACGAAATCAACTTCTGCAATATCAGCACCCACTTCAACGCTAACTGCTTCGTGCAGGACTTCTTCCCCACCATAAGTCACATCTGAAATGGCATATTCGTGTATACCGGGTTTGACCTTATCATCAACAAAAGTATAGTCATGCGGATCTGTGCAAGTTCCGTTACCTTCTACCTGACCGATCACAGCGTCATCGCGATAAATGAGGAAATGTGAATTTTCGGTTTCGGTAGCAGTTTCCCAAACCAGCTCTACACTGCCTTTATTTGTATTCGCAACAAAAGATGTGAGGGTAATAGGTAAAGGGACTTCTGCAACTGTAACAAAATTTGTTGCAGCTAAAGTGCCTACCATTTCTGCCCAGTCAGCATAGCCGTGGCAAAATTGTTCGGTACCACCCGTTATATACCTGAACGCATAATAATATGTGCCGGCTGTATTGAATGTAACAGAAGTTGAACAACGTTTATTACTCCCCTCACCATCTTCAATCCAATCGATATCAACCCAGGTCCAACTTGTACCATCCGTTGATGTTCCATAACCGACTTTTGAACCGCCGGCATCCCAACCGCCTTTTCCCCATTCCACAGAAAAGGTCACCGACTCACCTTCGTTAATACTGGGATCTTCATCCGCTTGCCAGGTAGCATAACGGTGCGCATGCTCATATGCAGATGCAAAAGATACGAAACAAATAAGTATCAATAATAAAATGATCTTTTTCATATAATTTTCCTTCCATTTTTTAACAGTTATAATAAAATAGAATGAAAAAGTGTGATGCACAACACATTTTTTGATCGCCGAAAGCGATCAAAACAATTGACAATTTCTATAAACGTGAGAAATAATTATGAATGATGAGATATAAGAGAAAATATTTTCTTCATACATCATTTAAACACACAGAAGAAAAAGGGCTCGATATATCGAGCCCCTACGATTATTAAATATTTACCAGTTAGTAGTTTCTAGTCACTAGTTACTTCATAAGGACGATTTTTTGCGATTGCACCGTATTCCCCGCATGCATGGTCACAACATAAACCCCACTCGGCATATTCGTGGCATCCCAGGTCAATTCATAATTTCCTGCCTCTACAAAGTCATTTACCAATTCCTCAACCAGAACTCCCTGGGTATTATAAATATTGACGACAGCATTGCTGCCTACAGCATAGTGCATACTGATTACTGTAGTTGGGTTAAACGGATTTGGATATGCTTTATTTAGTACAAAATCAGCTTCTGCGACATTAGCACTCACTTCAATGCTAACTGCTTCGTGCAGGACTTCTTCCCCACCATAGGTCACATCTGAAATGGCATATGCGTGAACACCGGGTTTAACCAACACATCAACAAAAGTATAGTCATGCGGATCCGTGCAAGTTCCGTGTCCGGCCACTTGTCTGATGACCGCACCATTGCGATAAACAAGAAAATGTGAATTTTCGGTTTCCGTTTCGGTCGTCCAATTTATTACAACTTTGCCCTTAAGTGCTTCAGCTGTAAAAGAAGCTAGGGTAATGGGAACCTGCTCTTCAGGTATGGTGAATGTAGCAACATAGTTAGCACCACCATTGCTTAAATAACTATCACCTTGCCCGGTACCCCAGGATTTTGCCCAAATTTGCAATTCATAGCTTTGTCCATCTGCCAGTCCATCGCAAACATCAATACTTAAACCTGAGAGTGTACCTTGATAATTATTGCCGCCAATAGCTGCATGATTCCAAATTTCTTCCGTTGCAGTTCCGGTACCGATCCTCCACCAGAATGATCCACCGGTCCTATCCTGAGTATCACTCCAGTATTTAAGATCACAACCTTTTATCACTAAACTGGTGACCGAACCAAAATCATGACTTTGAAACTGTGTACCGTAACTTGGGTCCGAGCCAATCCAATAATAATATTCTTCGGCGCCTTCACCATTGATCAAGAGATAATCATCATACCAACCTGTGGCAGCGAAACCAAACGAAAACAATAACAAAACAGAAAGTAAAACGATGACTTTTTTCATTTTTTCCCTTTCTTATTTATATTCTCTACTTTTATTAATATAAAATAAATTAAAATAGTGTGACGGGCAACACATTTTTTAAGTCGTGAATCGTAAAACGTAAGAAGAAACGATAAACTATAAATTATGAACTATAAATTATGAACTGTAAATGGAGTTACAATATATTCATCGTTTATCGTTTAATAAGAAAAACCCTTCCTATCTTGCGACGCTCTTTCGCTCTGTTTTTCCCTATAAATAAGTAAGGAACAGGCATGCCTGTTCCCTACAATTGTATTTTTTCCAGTTATTAGTTACTTCATTAGAACGATCTTCTGCGATTGCATCACATTCCCTGCATGCATCTTCACAATATAAACACCGGAGGGCATACCCGCAGCATCCCAGGTCAGTTCATAATCACCGGCTTTTACATAGTCATTTACCAATTCCTCAACCAAAACTCCTTGAGTATTATAAATGTTAACTATAGCATTGCTGCCTACAGCATAGTGCATACTGATTACTGTGGTTGGATTAAATGGATTCGGATAGGCTTTATTCAATACAAAATCTCTCAATTCCATCTCTTCTCTTATCTCTATCATTACAGGAGCAAATTTATTTTCAATTCCACCAAAACTGACATCCGCAAGAACATATTTATAGACCTTATCTGCTTCAACTAAAACATCCGTATATGTATAATCATGGGATTCGGTTGTCGTTCCATTGCCCGCAACGCTTGCGATCACTTCGTTGTCACGATAAATAAGAAAATGGCTGTTCTCGGTTTCCGTTGCGGTCGTCCAGGCTAAGTTAACCTTACCATGCTTGGCGTTTGCAATAAATGAAGTCAGTGTAATAGAACAAGGTGTTTCACTCGTGGAAAGGGCGGCATT
>JAYEJI010000075.1:0-14670 GCA_034660515.1 Fidelibacterota bacterium | reverse complement strand
CAAATTTACCGGTAACATTAACATAGGCTTCCGAGCGATCAAAAGTCGCAAAATGTTCATATTCGTGATCATTAAACCAATTCCCCTTAAATTCTTTAACCGGCTCTCTCCAGTCATCGGGAAGGTATTGATGAAAGAAATATCCGTCAACAAACATAGATAGGTGATCACCAATCTGCATAGCCGCTTCAGCGCCTAATCTGTCAACAAAGCGTAAAATATTATTTTTACCTTCGCCTCTAACCATGAAGTCCGCATTGATCCAGAGAGTATTATCGCCATCTTCCATTAAATAAATATGTTTTTCTTCTTCTATGGGTCTATCCGAAAATAAAGAATGCATATCATCTTTTATATTACTCCAGGAAGAGAAGCCTAAACGATAATCATTTGTATCAGCCAGAGCAGGGTGTTTGTTATCAGTTAATTCATGGCGATATTCACCAATATAATTTGTAAGCAGTTCACGATCAACTCTATGTAACTCATTTTTTTTATTCTGCATTATCAATAACCAGGATGCAATTTCATCTCGCTGCAAAGGGCGAGAATCATTCATAAATTCCGGTATATATCCACGGGTCGCTTGTCTCTCAAGATAATCATAAACAGGATCATTTACAGGAACAAAAAGCTGCATAGAAAATGCAAAAGACGCAAAAATTACCAGATATAATATGATGATATTGATTCTACTCTTTTTCATGATACCCTATTTATATATTCAATTGCATTATATGGTCCAGCATGTTCTTAGCAATTGTTTCTCTATTATAATCTTCCGCTAATTTACGACATCCGGCTTTACTCTGCATGTAAAATTTATTATTGTTTGTCAAGAAACTCAACTTCTCGATAAAATCCGCTTCATTTTCAGGTTCAAAAGCAATGCCGGCCTTATATCTATTTATAACATTTTCTGCTTCGCCTTTTAAGCCAAGTAAAATGGGGTTCCCCATTGCAGCGTTTTCAAAGATCTTTGAGGGTAATGCTCCAAGGAAGAGGTCTGTTTTTTTGAGATTAACCAAAGCAATATCAATAACAGACAAATAATTTGAGACTTCATGTTTAGGAATAGCATCTAGAATTGTAACATTTTTTAATGCTAATTTATCCTTCAGGGTCAATAAATTCTCTTTTTCAGCACCTTCTCCAATTAACAGAAAATGAGTATTGGGATCAGTAATTTTTGATGCACAGTGAAGAATAAAGTCAAGTTTATGAGCCATCCCCATCGTACCTATATATCCTATCACATTTTTGCCTTCCAGCCCCAATTCTTTTATCAGATCTTTATCCTTTTCTTTAGGACAATAAAGTTCAAGATTGGCACCGTTAGTGAATACTTTAAGTTTATTCTCGGGAATACCTCGTGATAACAAGCGATCATGTATACCTTGGGTCACACATACGATCTTGTCGGCAGAATGATAACATTGTCGTTCTTTTTTCTCCAGATACCGCATGACGGAACCATCTTTCACCGCTTCCACGACTTTAATGGATTCCGGCCAAATATCCCTTACTTCCATGACCCATGGTTTGCGTTTGATCTTTGCCAGTTTTTTTGCAGCCAAAGCCGTAAAGAATTGTGGTGTGGTTCCGATGATCAGATCACATTTCTGGAATAATCCGGCCAAAACAGCAGAAAACCCAAAACTTATATAATCCAAGGTGCGCTTGATCGTTCCTTTATTGGCTGCAATATATGTCCAAACACGGATCACGTTAATTCCATCCATGTTTTCTTTTTTAAACAAGCGATTCTTATATCCTTTATATACTTTTCCGGCAGGGAAATTTGGAGCACCGGTGATAACTGTCACTTCAGCACCTTGTTTTACCCATTCTCTGCAGTGTTCATAGGTACGGGTTGCCGGAGCATTGACTTCCGGAGGAAAATTATCTGTTAGAAATAATATCTTCATGCATTCAGATCCTTTGGGGAGATTTGTTTGAGATACGTGAAGAACATGAATATGCTTATCACACAACTTAAGCTAATAGATATTACCGTAGCATAAGCAGCCCCATAGATATCATATTTTGGGATCAATATATAATTTAAAATAAAATTTATCACGAGCATCGCTACTGCCGAATAGGTGTTCCATTTTGCCTTTCCCACAGCCGCTAGAATATTTCCCAGGGGCACTCTAAACAAGAAGGTTCCGGCCACATTTATCATTAATATATTGATGAGAGGTCTTGCATCAATATATTCCGGACCAAATAAACCTACGATCCATCCACCGAATATATACCAAATTGAAAGAATAGAAGTTGCGATCGCAAAAAATATTAAAAAATATTTTTTATAATAACTGATCAAATATTTTTTGTTGTTATACTTCTCTGCAATATAAACAAAATCCGTTTGCATAAATACGGAAGGAATAAAAATCAAACTGAAAGGGATCAATGCAGATACTTTATATGTAGCCACCATTGTACTTTGAGCCAATAATGCTCCAATCATAATAGTATCCAGTTGCCAAGCCATTTGTGATGCAATGTTTCCCAAACCGGCAAACACTCCATATTTTGTATATTCAGATACTTTTACAGGCAAGTTGTTAATTCGTTGAAATATTTTTACAGGTACTTTATATTTATATTTTAATAAAAACAGTACGATTACCCCGGTTAAAGCCGGTGCAAGAGAAAACCCCAATATATAGCCGGTACCTTTAGATAAAAACACCCCCATAATACTCAAAATGAAAACCAGTGAAGAGTTGAGGAGCAATGACCATGCATAGTGTTTGTTTTGCTTTCTGACACGCAACAAAGACATGGCAGAATGAAATAAATAGTAAGAAATAATATAGATCGAAAATAATCTTAAATAGGGTGCTGCTCCCGGTAAACGAACAGATACCAGCCCTGATAGTCCGATCATTATTAAAATAACAAGCAATGAATAAATAAATCCACGCTGAAGCGTAAAATTAAAAAGCTTGAACTTATCTTTAAGTTCATTTTGTATAGATCCGAAATGCAGAAGTGATAAATATAACCCAGCTCCGCTAAAAGGTATAATTAGTTGTGTAATAGTATAGGCATAACTTAGGTTTCCATAGTCTTCTTTTGTTAAAAGCCTAATAATGAGCACACCCAGAACAAATTGAATGATCTTTAAAAGGATCGTGGATAGAAAAATATGGAATCCTCCGCGCTCCCGGAATGCATTGAATGTCTTTTTTACCTGACTGATCATGCTAATTGATTTCCTGTTGGCTTTTATTTATAACTTCCCGGTATATCTTTTGCATTTGTTCTACACATACAGTCCAATCATACATTTTCTTTACTCGAGCTCTTCCTGTCTTTCCAAATTGTTCTCTAAGAGCTCGGTCCATGATAAGTTTTTCCAAGGCATCTGCCGCAGATCCAATATCCCCTTTTGGAATAATAAATCCGGTTTTATTATTTTCAACCACTTCGGGAAGTCCACCCTCATCAGATACAACAACCGGTTTTTCACAAGCGCCGGCTTCAATAACTGCAACACCAAAACTTTCTTCCAAAGAAAGAGCCGCAAATATATCCAAAGCATTTAGAAACTCCGGAACCTTATCATGTTTAAGCTGACCTGCAAAATATACATCTTTTTCTACACCAAGTTTTTGAGTTAACCCAATAAGTTTATTTTTTGCAGATCCTTTACCTGCTATACTAAGTTTTAATGGTAATTCCGGGTGTTTCTTTGTTAGCATTGCGAATGCTTGTATGAGATGATCGATAGCATATTTATCTTCAAGGGGTTTTGCTGTGCCAATTACAATATCTTCATTATTAAAAGGGAATACTGATTTTTTTAAAATGGTCTTATCGGCTTTGAATATTTCAGTATCAATGCCAAAAGGTGTAACTTCAATATGTTTCCGGGTAAATTTATTTGTTTGTTTGGCCATGACATGACTTGTTGACAAAATCTTATCTGCTTGGGATAGATTTGATCTTATCATTCGCTTATGAATAAACGATCTATTGGGAAAATGAAAAACATCATAACCCCAAACTGAAATGATCAAAGGATGAAATCCCGACCTTGCTCCAAGAAGTCCGTAGCTTGACGCAAAATGAGAATGTATTATATCCGGAGCAAAAGCGGATATTGTCTTTTTTAAATTTGGAATGACCTTTAGATAGGAAAGTTTATTTAGCCCGCCCCATTTGGTTTTGTGCTGACTTAGATCATTAATTGTATAGGTAAATTGATTCTGAGTATCTGTATAATCACTACTGTCAAATTTATTCAAACTGAACAAATGAATAATGTGGCCTTCTTTTAAAAGAGAACACACCCATTTTTTTGTATGTACCGAAGCACCATCGGCAAGGTATAAGATACGCATATCTTTTATCCGCTTTCTTCTTTTGCTTGATCTTTTTTAGCTATTATACGTCCCAAAGCAACGTGAAGACCTAAAAATAACCATAGTAGTGGTTCTTCAAAAAACCGTCCTTCTGCCTGGGAACTAATGAAAATAACAATTATTGAAGCTAATATTATTAGTGAATAGGCTTTTAACTTTAGATCTTTCGTTTGATAGTTAATTCTAAATTGTTTATACACAAAGATCAAAAATATACAAAATATACCCAATCCGATAATACCTTGCTCAGCAATAATGGTTACAACATAAGTATGCGAAAGAGTGGCACTATTAATTCCCCATGGGAGAAAATCAAGATACTTATCAACCATAACAGCTTGGAAACCACCGGCTCCTATACCATAAAGGGGACTGCCGATGAACATTAATGCCCCCCCTAGCAACAAACCTGCCCGGGTGCCAATATCATATAGTGCCAATCCCTGTTCCCTTGCATCCATCAATTGCATAAAAATAGGGATAGCAACTAAGGTAACTAATATCAAGCTAATAATTATTCCTCTTCGTTGACTGCTTTTTAGAAAAAAAGAAATAAAGAGTAATGTAACAATAAATACCGCAAGCCCTTGCCTTGAAACTGTCAGTAATAATGTAATTCCAGCAATTACAATTGATATATCCATAAATTGGGGCTTAATGATATATATTTTTTTCAGTCTTAATATCAACAATGCAATAAGAATTATAACAATAAATCGTGCGAAAATATTTGGATCAAGAAAAGTTGCTGCGGCCCGGCGTCCATTATCAAACCAAAGATAGTAATTGAAGATATATTCAAAGATACCCTCCAGGCATAGAACAACCCCAACAATGATCAATACTTTCCAAATTAAAGAAAAATCCTCTTCTTTTCTAATGAACTGTGTAACCATTGTGAAAAACAAGAAGTATATCACATATCGGAATGTTTCTATCAATCCTTTTGATATATCCGGACTGATCGATACAGCCGATAAAAAATAATAAGCGATAAAAATAGCCAGAATATAGGTGATTTTATGTTTAATAAAGGGAACAAGATTTTTAAGATCACTTAGAAACCAAATAATAAAAGCATATAGCATAAAAAGGCGGGCAAGATCGAAGATCGAATTGAACATTCCATCTTTTGCTTCAATCAACTGAAAAAACGGAATAAGTGTTTTTGATACTTCAAAAGGGATCAGGAATACAATGATCGCAATAATATTTCTGCGGTCTTTAATAATTAAAGGAAGTAAAGAAAGGAATAAAAACACGATCCATAAAGCAAATACACCCTCTACCGAGTCAATGATTATTAAAACTAAATATATTAGATTGACTGTAATTAATGCGATAAGTTGCTTTAAATCAATTCTATTTTCATTCAACATGAAAAATTTCTAATCTTGTGTTTCTTTTAAAAGAATATATACTCCCGAGGTCAGTAATGCGAACATAAAAGCGGCAACAACAATAAATACACGTTTAGGTTTCGCTTTTCTGTCAGGTCGTTGCGCATAATCCAACACTTCAAAGGTGGGAACATATTTTGCTTCGGTGATCTTGGCTTGTTCATATAAAGGGCCAATGAACAGCAGTACTTCATTATAATATGTGATCTGCCGTTCTATGTTGCGAATGAACAATGACACATCGGGTGCATCTGAAAGGTTAATAAATAATTCTGTAGTAGGATTAAATAATTTATTATAATGCTTCGTTAACTCATCTATTTCTAATTCCTGTGCATCAATTAACAATTTGCTTTGATTTGTCTGTTTCATGATTTTTAATTCAGTTTCTTTAATTAAGATCTGATATTTTAAATCTGTGGCAAATTCCAATTCTGTACGTAACTGATCATTGACACTAATAACATTTTTTTCATCCATGTAGTCAACCAGATCATTTTCCAATAGTGCAAGACTATCAAGAATATTATTTAATTGACTTTCAATAAAAATCTTTTCCTGTTTTCCGTACTGTGTTGATAAATCCGTATTAATACTATCTAATAGGAACACAACATAATTGGTCATCTCCGCGACTCGTTCCTGATCTCTATCATATACAACAATAACGATCTGGTTTTCATCACCCATTTCAACATTATAATAATTTTCTTCAAATCGCTGGATCGTTTTATCCATCCATTTAAGATCATAAGCTTTCATCAGATCGTATTTTTTACATATCTGTTCTTTAAGCAAACGGCTGTTCAAGATAGATAAATAGCGGTTTGTGGGTGCATCTGCAATACCAAAGATATCCATGGTTTGCATTTGTATACTGGACATATCCAAAACCTGTGACTGCGGCCTTATAACCTGAGCCGTCCCGGCATACCATTGTGGCAATACAAGACTGATAATAATTGCAAGTACACTCACCATGAATGTAAATATTCCGATCAGCCACTTATTTTTCCAAAATATTTTAAAATAATCGCGTAATGTAAGATCTTGAGACATAGTATATTCCTGTTTTTTAAATTAGAGGCTTCCAGCGGCAATAAAGGCTGTTATTACTGTAGAAGCAATGGATGCTATCAAGGAGATAAAATATAAGATGGACGTTTCACCGATTAAAATATCTTCAGCGGATCGTTTTACCAATATAATATCACCGCGTTTCATTTCAATATTTTTGGGATTATTTATTTTCTTATCACCCCGAACAATAATAGCACTATTATGACTGCCTTTATAATTTACACCTCCGGCCATTGAGATATAATCCATTACCGTATGTCCCGGAATAAATCTGTATGTACCGGGTTTATTGACATGACCCGAAACCATGATCTCAGCGAGTGTAATAAATTCAATTTTATCTTTTGCTTGAAGGATAAAAGTACCCATTTCAGTTAAAGGAATATAAATCTGTTCATTATCACGAATTATCATAATATTGTCATAATTAACAGCATCGCTGATCTGAACCTTGCGATTAATAAAATCCTGCAAAGATTCACCTTGAATGAAAGGTCGCATACCTTTATCCGAGATCGTACTTACAAAGCTGGTAGGAACGGCATCTTCGGGACCAAATTCATAGGATCCTTTAAAAAGAACAGGTCCAAAAATTTCCACACATTCAGTTTTTATATCTGCAAAGGGAATAAAAACACTTTCTCCGGCATGTAAATAAGGATTTTGCGACAGATCACCCTGAATAAAGAATTCATAAATATTTACGATTTTGATCTCTTCTTTTGTTTTAATCTCAATGGCATGATCTTTGGCAATAGAGCTTAAGGGCAATTGTTTCAAAAGATCACTTAAACGCATAGCTGCGCTTACTGTATATAAACCCGGATTATTTATAGCTCCCGAAACAGGAATGCGGATTTTTTTAATGTCATATAGGGATACATTGCTGTAGGGTCCGGCAATTTCCGCAATAAGCTGTAATGCTTCAGATAATGTTTTCCCACCTATGCTGATGTTTGCGACTCCGGGGATGGAAATTATACCCGTAGGAAGAACGGGAAGAGAATACAGGGTCTTATCCTGCAGTTTTTCAACTAAAAACTGATCTCCCACTCCTATAATATATTCATCAGGGTCAATTTGCGTTTCCAGGTCTGCCGGGGGTGGCAAAATTGAAATAGATGCCTGCTGCTGTTGGTCCACAGTGGTGGTGATATCTGCAGCAAAGGCCATTGACATCATTAATATTACCAGCAGTAATATGTTTAATCTTTTCAAAATGCTCTCCTTTACTGAAGGCTACATGTTATTCATACAAATTCATAAATAATCTATCGTTAAATATAGTTTATTGGAGGATAAATTAAAAATTTTTTCTATGTCGTTCACTATTTACTTAATACCATTTTTTCTGCATCAATGAACGTTCCGTTTATATCCATGCGATACACATACACACCGGAAGGCAGACTTGTTCCGTTAAAAATGATTTCGTGCTCACCGGAAGTTCGATATCCCTGAGTTAGAAGCTGTACTTCTTCTCCTCGCATATTGAATATACGAATATCAACTTGGGCCGGTTTATCGATCTTATATGCTATAGTTGTAAGTGGATTAAAAGGATTGGGGTAATTTTGATACAAGTTGCACGATAGAGGAATAAGCGTTTCGGTATTTACAGTTACACTATAGCCCATATAACGTAAAATATAGCCTGCAAGATCCTGGCGCTTTTCTGCCGTTGTAATCGTTTCAAAAGGGAAACCCATGGTTATGACTTTTCCTTCTTCCGTTCCACCGGGAAAAGTTCCGGTAAAACTGACGGCTGCCGTGTATCCATTACCATATTTTAATACTACTTGAGATCCGCCTGACGTACTGAAATAATCGGGGTAATCTTCTGCATAGGTATCTGCTTCACTGCCGTCATCAGAAAATTGAAGCGACAGGGGTGCAAAAACTGTCCCAGTTTGACCTGATACGGAATAATTTCCGGCATCATCGCCGGTATAAGCGGCTTTAAGATAGTTATGCATAAATGCCTTATCAGCTATACTTCCTTTATTGTCAAGATCCCAAGCGATCTCCGAACCGGAGACAAAGAGTTTTCCACCCTGCTTGAGATATGATTCCACGCTGTCCTGTTCAACGGTATTGAATGTTTCATCCACTGTACTTTCGTCACCGCAGGTCCACCATGCATGTTCGTAATCTTTCAGATCGACTTCTCCATTAATAATTGCTTCATTGGCACAGCTTTCATAAGCGATCTCCCATTCATCTATCGCTTTTGCCGTACTGCTGATAAAATCGTGCGTTTGGGCGCTATAGGATCCCGAATAACGGTCAAAACCATCAATCAACAGTATCCGTTCACCGTTACTCTTTCGTTTTAAAGAGTAAATATCCGAAGCATTATAGTTTACACTGTCATCTGCGATATAAGATGCCACGAAGTAGTCATAATAAATATCCTCGATTTGGGGAACCCTTGCAACTTTCGTTCCTTTGGGAACTTCAGTTATCATGGCAAAATCATCTTGTAAATTTGTTTTTCTATAGACTCTGTAACCGGTAAAAACGCTCCCTTCATCGGCAGACCAGCTTAAATCTACACTATCAGAGCTGCTTGTTAAGGATAATAATGTTGGTCTTGGAGCCAAAGAATTTTGGATTTGATCATAACGGATCGGGACATAAGAGGTAATATCACTCAAACGCCAGGTATAATATCGTGCTGCCCAACCGGGAGTTCCGCTGGCCGTTTCTTCGATCTGTACCAATTTGCCATCATGCGTCCACTCAACCACCATGCGAATATGACTGCCGGCTCTATTCGTAGCATCCGCAGGTAAAAGATCGTTAAAACTGGAGAGCTGCGTTGATACTTCATGAAATGAGCTTGTTGTTTTACGACCTGATGTCCAACAAACACTAACAAATCCGGAGCAATCTGCTCCGACACATCCGCTCCAATCCACACCGGCGGACGTATTTATATCTCCTGCCAGTTTCCCGGCAGCAACACCTGCATCAAATTCGGCAACCGTACTAAAGCCACCCCATTTATAGGGGATACGTTGGTTCTGACCAACGACGATCCACGTGGGTGTCGTAACAATTGAGGTGGTTCCAATATTATCGGCTGTTGCCGTCCAAATATGCTGTACATACTCATCGGCTGTAATAAGTGCCTGAGCACGGGTTACTGATCCGGTTGTTTTTGCCAAAGAAAGCTGTTCTTCGAGTTCGGGCTCTTGCTCAACAAATTGATTGAAGTGGTAGATCTCTGAGAATTTTTCAGGATAGTTGCTTTCTAAATCATTGTTTTCAACAAAACGCCATTCCAGAATATGGATACCATCTTTGGATGAATGCATATGGTATAATTCGCCATTTTCACCAACCGAAAATTCTTTGAAGATATAAGTATATTGCTGGCGAGGCAAATGGAGAGTATTAAGAATTTCACCTTCATTATTTATCAAGAGTATATTACGTTGAACGGCAAGGGGTATATGTGAAATAATAGACTCAGCATAAATATAATGCTTATTGTCCGGAGTGGATCCGATATAGTCAACCGAGCCGATTTCGGGAACATTGATAATATATGATGCCGTGCCAATTTCGACATTAAGTGATGCCGGCAAGGTCCGTGTTACACTGATATCGGGTGCTTGTCCTTTATTCAGAGCAGGAGGTGTACATTGTACCTTCCCGCTTCTATGCGATACTTGTAAGCTTCCATTTTGCATTTTCAGTGCGGAAAACATATTTTTAGGATCATCCAGATGTGAAATAAGCTCTGTTTTGTCATTTTTTCTAATATAAATATTCTGAGGATGTAATAAATAAAGAGCATCATTGTCTTTATAAAAATCAAGAATATGTGCATCTGTCAGTTTTTCTGAGGACATGCTGCCATTGCTGTAATATGTTTTCAGTTCTTTGTTCTCGGTATCAAAAATGGTGACCCCATCTTCCTGGACTTGAAAAGAAAGAGGGCCGGTATGTAATCCGGGATAAGATCCATGGCGAACTTCATTATTTGCTTCACCCCACGGAACGAAAAGCAATTCTTCCATTTGCATGCCGGCAAACAAAATCGAGAGAGAGAACAGTACAATAACAAGTACGAGTTTTAGCACATTTTTCATTTCCAAATCAATCCTTGGTTTACTAATTTACATTTGCACGGGAAATATAATACATAAAAACCGAGGTAAACATGAAATTGATTAGTTTGTTGGGTCTTTTGGTGCTTTTATTCATCGCCTGGCTTATCTCTTACCATAAAGATAAAGTGAATCTTCGAACGGTTGTGTGGGGACTTTTCCTTCAATTCCTGTTGGCGATCATTATTCTACAGGAAACCATGGCTTCATGGATCGGAATGGCCATCTTTGCGCTTTTACTCGTTTTCTATGTTTTCAGAAATATCCTCAAGGATGCTTGGCCCAAGGTCCTGTGGATCGTTGGGATCGTCCTCGGTTCGGCCCTGACGGCTTTTATCTTGTTCCTGCTGATGCAGGTGGTACCTTTCGTATGGCTGCTGCTGGCCCTCCTGGTAGTTATGCTGGCCAATAAGTATCTGATCAAGATTGAAAAGATCAAGCCCTATTTAAGTGCTATTATTATAATTACCATCTTTACGGCTCCGATTGCGAACGGGATATACGGAAAAGAGATCTTTCAAAGTTTTTCAAATGGTGTCGCTAAATTCCTCAGTATGTCTCTTTACGGAGCGGAGTTCCTTTTTGGAAATCTGGTCAAGACCGAGCATTTCTTCCCCGATACTACAACCTGGCCCGGCTTCGGTTACTTGTTTGCGTTCGCCGTTCTGCCTACGATCATTTTCTTTGGCGGTTTTATGGCTGTTCTTTATCACTATGGTGTCATGCAGAAGATCGTGGAAGGCATGGCTAAATTCATGAGCTGGACCATGGGAACCAGCGGTGCCGAAACCCTTTCCTGTGCCGCCAATATATTTGTGGGACAAACGGAAGCACCACTATTGATCAAACCTTTTTTAAATGAAATGACGGAATCGGAACTTCTGACCATCATGGTTGGAGGATTCGCAACCATTGCGGGAGGTGTGCTTGCCGGTTTCATCGCCATGGGCGTGGATGCCGGACATCTGGTCGCAGCCTCTGTAATGTCCGCCCCGGCGGCTCTTGTGATGGGTAAGATCATCTATCCGGAACTCAAAAAATCCAAGACACTGGGCATGATCAAAATGCCTGAAATAAAAAAAGCCCAGAACGTATTGGGCGCCTTATCCAACGGTATTACGGACGGTTTGAAACTTGCCGTGAACGTGGGTGCCATGCTGATCGGTTTTATAGCCATCATGGCCGTGATCGATATGGGTTTCTCCCTGTTTGATAAGCTTATCGACGGCAACTTGCTAGGAAAAGAATACATAGATTATGCAGTAACCTCACCGGTCTCTCCTGTCAAGGGAGAGTACATGGGTATTTTTCCGGGCTCGCTGAAAACCCTATTCGGATTTATTTTTCGTCCTCTGGCCTTTGTCATGGGAGTTCCCTGGAAATATGCAGGAGAGGTTGGAAATCTTCTCGGCATGAAGATCTCGCTAAATGAATTCGTCGCTTATGGTGCGCTAGGTACCTACATCCAGAGCGGAGCGCTCAATGAACGCGCCATTACCATCGCAACCTATGCTCTTTGCGGTTTTGCGAACTTTTCTTCCATCGGTATTCAACTGGGAGGTATTGGAGCCGTTGCTCCCGGCCGCAAGAAAACCCTTGCTAAAGTCGCCCTTAAAGCCATGATCGGTGGTGCGTTGGCGAGTTGGACAACAGCGACTATTGCGGGAATCCTGCTATAGTTGAGAGTTGAGGGTTGAGAGTTGAGAGTCGAGTAATCTTTGGTCTTTATACTTTAATCTTTTATCTTTAGTGATATGATCGATCCCATTATCGACATCGTGCATTTTTTGGCCTCCAGAGAATGTAACGGACGGCGCACGGGAACTCCGGGTTCCAAGGCGGCAAGGGATTATATCATCGATAATATGATGCGCGCAGGAATCCAACCCGGTTCCGTAAACGGTTACATTCATGAATTCGGAGGACTACCCGAAGGCGAAACGGGATCAAATATTATTGGTGTCGTTCCCGGTCGAGGCAAGCTCAGGGATCGCTTTATTTTGGTAGATGCTCACTACGATCACCTTGGGAAGCATAAGACGGGCTTGCGCTACTATCCCGGTGCTGATGACAATGCATCTGCCGTTGCCACGATCCTGCATGCAGGGAAGCTCTTCGTTGAGGCGGAGGAATATAACAATGAGGCCCGCCGTTCCTTGATCATCACCTGTTTCGATGCTGAAGAACCGCCTTATTTTAATTCCGAGCACATGGGTGTTGAACATTTTTGCAAAGATTATTCCGAGATCATAGAACATATAGATATTGCCATTATTCTTGATATGCTTGGTCATCGTATGGGCGAAGGGAAGGTCCCGGAAAAATTCCAGGAGATCTTTTTCGTTATCGGGGCTGAAAAATCTGGGGTGGGACCTATCCTGGATGAAATGCAAAATGCGGTCAAGAACCTCTCCCCTATGCGCATGGGAGCTCATGCCATTCCGCCATCGGGAGATTATATTCCCTTGCATAAATATGATCTGCCCTATCTTTTTATGAGCACCGGTAAATTCAAACAGTATCATACCTGCCACGACACCGCGGAAAAGCTCGATTATCCCAAACTCGAGAACATCAGCAATTATCTTGCCTATCTTATCACGGTCATTGCCGAGGCTCCGGAAAATGCCTTTATTTATGACCGGCTCGGGGAAGATGATCTTTCATCTTTGAAAACCCTTGAAGGCCTTTTCGCTCGTATGGACGACGATGAGCAGATCCCAAAGAACCAGACCGTTTTTGACCATCTTCAAAAGCGTTTTATCGAGGGTGATGTGGGTAAGAAAAACACCAAATTGGACAATATGAAAGAATTCCTAAAAAAAGCTCTTAAGCAAGCAAAACGGGATGGAAATCTTGACCACAACGAGAGATCAAAGATCAAGTATTTGATCGATGTGGTTGCAAAATATATGTATTAAAATGCGAATGCCGGTTCGGACCCATGCGTCCGAACATGGATTATCATTTTACTCCCCAATAAATTTCCTTGAATTTTCACCTCCACCTTTCTTTCCAATTCTTTGGATTTTCTTTGATATATTTTCTGATGGCATCCAATTTATATCCCCTGATAATTCTATCATCAAAAGATCTTTGCCAAAGTCTTCCTGAAAATCTTCTCCATCCTTTTTCTTTTACTCCTCGAATGTATTCATTGGTGGTCATGGTTTTAAACCATTGGAGAGTTTGTGATAAATTTGAGCTTGTGCAAGAGCGGACACTTGGGTCTGCTCCCCCATTAGAATTATTTTTGGATTTCTTATTATTTGGAAGAATTTCTATCAAAAAATGATAATGGTTCGGCATAACTATAAACTCATGACACCTGATACCTGAAAATTTACTACTAAGACTTAAATACCATTTTTCGACCATCTTTCCAGCATCATTCAATATCATCTTTCCATTTACTATTTTACCGAATAAACATAAACGATCCTGAACTACTCCAGTTACAAAATACAATCCTCTTTTAGAATAATCATACCCCTGTAGCCTCATAGAATTTCTATTTCTCATTCAGAAATTTAGCAAAAATTAATTCTTGATAAAAACCACTATAGGGATACTGTGATACAGGTCTCAAAAATGGGGAATATTTTACCTGTAATTAAAAAAACCCTTCCGGAGAAGGGCTTTATATTATTTCCGGTAATTAATCTGTAATTTGTTCTACCTTATCCATTC
>JAYEJI010000074.1:0-3711 GCA_034660515.1 Fidelibacterota bacterium | reverse complement strand
GCCTGTTCCCTACACCGTTCATTGTTTACCATTCACGGTTCACGACTTACTGTTCACTAAAAAAAGCCCCGTCAATTTCTTAACAGGGCTTTGTATTTACAATGTCTATATTTACTTAGAGAAAAGACCAGCTGACAGTCAACCCGGCCATAACAATTGATACCATCGTCATAAGTTTGATTAAAATATTTAAACTCGGACCGGAGGTATCTTTGAAAGGATCACCAACAGTATCGCCAACTACAGCGGCTTTATGTGCATCTGAGCCTTTTCCACCGTGTGCCCCGGATTCAATATATTTTTTAGCATTGTCCCAGGAACCGCCTGCGTTAGCCATAAAAATAGCCAATACAAATCCGGAAGATAAAACACCGGTTAACAAGCCCATAACACCGGATACGCCAAATATCAATCCGACAGCGATCGGAGTAAAGATAGCGAGTAGTGAGGGAAGTAACATTTCGCGTTGAGCACCTTTTGTTGAGATTTCAACGCAGCGTGCATAATCGGGTTGGGTTTCTCCGGTTAAAATACCTTTAATTTCACGGAACTGACGACGGACTTCATCCACCATCGAACCGGCTGCGCGACCAACGGCGTTCATTGTCAAACCACAGAACATAAAGGCCATCATAGCACCAATGAACATACCCATCAATACTTTCGGATTCATTAATGTGACATCATAATATGTCATAAAATCCGCTAATGTTGCTGCGCTTGTTTCAATAACGCGGGTTCCAACTTCTAAGCTTGTTGTGCCAATGCGCAATAATCCAATTTTGATCTCTTCAATATAAGAAGCAAGAAGTGCAAGAGCGGTTAACGCGGCTGAACCAATGGCAAAACCCTTTCCGGTGGCGGCAGTTGTATTTCCCAAAGAATCAAGAGCGTCGGTACGTTCACGAACTTCTTCACCCAATCCGGCCATTTCAGCGTTTCCGCCTGCATTATCCGCAATAGGACCGTATGCATCGGTTGCCAGGGTAATACCCAGTGTTGAAAGCATACCGACAGCGGCAATACCAATTCCATAAAGTCCCATGGATATATTACTAAAATCCCATCCGGCAGAAGCAAGATAGGCAAGAATAGTTCCAACAACAATGGTCAGCACAGGGAATGCGGTTGAGATCATGCCGGTTCCAATACCGTTGATAATAACGGTAGCCGGGCCGGTTTCAGATTGTTTGGCAATATTCTTTGTTGGTTTATATGCTGTCGAGGTAAAATATTCTGTTTCTTTACCGATTGCCCAACCGGTCAAAAGACCGATCACGATCGACAACCAAACACCGACATAATTTTCAATACCCAAGATTTTAAGGATAAAGAAAGAAAGGATCATGATCAGGATCGAACTCAGGTTCGTACCGCGGCCCAAAGCACTAAGTAGATTTTTCTGTGAAGCATTTTCTTTTGTGCGAACCGCAAAAATACCAATGATCGAAAGCAGAGTACCAACAGCTCCGATGATCATCGGAGCAAATACGGCTGAAACCTGCATTGAAGTATCTTTCATGAATGCCGCAGCTCCAAGAGCAGCTGTAGCAAGAATTGAACCGGCATAAGATTCATAAAGATCAGCGCCCATACCGGCAACATCACCTACATTGTCTCCAACGTTATCAGCGATAGTTGCGGGGTTGCGGGGATCATCTTCCGGAATACCGGCTTCAACTTTACCAACGAGATCAGCGCCCACATCGGCTGCTTTTGTAAAAATACCACCACCAACACGGGCAAATAGAGCCTGCGTTGAAGCACCCATTCCAAAGGTTAGCATGGTTGTGGTTATAATAGCCATATTATGTGCGGCATCGCCTTCTTTAACAAATGCGTTTAATACAATGTACCAGACTGAAATATCTAAAAGGGCTAAGCCAACAACAACAAGTCCCATAACAGCTCCGGAGCGAAAAGCAACTACCAGTCCTTTATTAAGGGAATCACGAGCAGCATTTGCAGTACGGGCGGAAGCATAGGTTGCTGTTTTCATACCAAAAAAACCTGCTAAGCCAGAGAAAAAACCTCCGGTTAAAAAAGCAAATGGCACCCATACATTTTGTACATTCCAAACATAAGCCATTAAAATAAATAGAATTGTTAGTGCTGCAAAAACAATGGCAACAATTTTATATTGTTGTTTCAAGTATGCCATAGCGCCTTTCCGAACATGCTCTGCAATTTCAGCCATTTTCGGAGTACCCTCAGATTTTTTCATCATTTGTTTGAAGAAAAACCAGGCGAACCCTAACGCAATGATCGCAGTTGCCGGAACAAGCCAGAACAGATTATTTTGAACTCCTAACATGTTACCTCCTGTTTTGTTTCACATGTCAATTCGCGAATAATAAGAATAAGTGTACATCATATCAAGTTAAATCGGCCTAAGAAACAGAAACGATACCTTCTTCCTCCGCTACAGTAAATTTACTTTGTACTTTTAATAGTCTGATAACATCAACTACCAGATCTTTAGTGCCGGACATTAAGGACAAATACAATACAGAATTGCGGGTATGCGATTTTTCATTCTTGATACGGCGAACCTGATTTTTCTGATATTCGACAATAGTTATAAGTAATTCTTCATGAGTTTCTTTGCAGGGTTCTTTCATTTCAAAATTCTGTTCTTTGATCATATTACTGATATTGGAATAAATTCGATTTAATTCTTCAGATAGCATGATCAACTCATCATTTTGGATCTTAGTCGTTCCAAAATGTGTATTCTCAACATGCTCGTAACATGCCACGATCATCGAATCCATTGAGCGTGAGAATTCACGAATATAATGCAGCATTTGCAAATAAAAATGTCCGTATTGCAATGAATCTTCTTCGATCTCCCGCAGATGTACAGTAAAATGATTTTTGCGATTTTTAGTCTTTACAAGAAGATCTTTAGCTTCATTTTTCAATTCTTTAAGCTTTTTACGATCTTCGTTATGCAGAGCTGTGATCATATTATTATACATAACCGGGATTTTATTCAAGATTTTAATTGTATATGAGTTACACAATTCAAGAATATCATTGCCTTCTTCTTCTTGAATATCTTCTTCTTTTTTCTGCTCTTTTTTTCTAAATACCCAGAAAGTACGATAAAGCAAGAAGAGCGCAAGACCAAAAAGAGCGATCACGGCATAGATCCCACCCAGATCAATTAATATGGCAAAGAGCATTGAAACTGAAAAAGCAATAATAGCGGTCAAGAACCAGCCACCAATCACAGTAAATACACCCGTGATACGATAAACGGCACTTTCCCTTCCCCACGCACGATCAGCTAAAGTCGTACCCATTGAGACCATAAATGTTACATAGGTCGTTGATAAAGGTAACCCCAGTGAAGTACCCAGGGCGATCAAAGATGAAGCAACCGTTAAGTTCATGGAAGCCCGGATCATATCAAAGGACTGGGCTTCATTTTCACTGGTCGTTACAGGTCGTGAAAAGCGATTATTAACAGCATTCCGCATACGCTCGGGGAATATCTTGCGAATGAATTGATTTGTATTAACTGCCATGCGAACAACAGATCTTGAAAATCCGGTAGAGCCGAAACGTTCTTCGGTGGCATCATGTTTTGCTATATTTAATTCAGTCTTGGATACATGTTTGGATTTCTTGGATGTCCATAATGTGACCACCATGATCGCACCTGCAATAAGAAGCATATAGGTCTCTGTCTGAACTTTGCCTGCT
>JAYEJI010000073.1:0-3726 GCA_034660515.1 Fidelibacterota bacterium | reverse complement strand
GGAGCTTGTCCCCAGTCCTGATGGTGTCACTGTACAAGGAACAGTGGAAGCACTTACCTTTGCGGATACTTTAAGTCTTTTTGGCTCTGAAGGATTTCAGTTCGGACTTGTAGATGATTATTTGGGGATCCCCGGTATTACTTTAGGCTATGATTTCGGTTTGGCTTGGAGATTTAAATTGAACCGTCTTCTCCCCATTATGCCGAATTTCATAAAGAACTACTTCGATTTCCAGGTTGGCATTGAAGATCTGGGTGCCAGCATCTCAATGAACCATGCTTATTTGCGTGAGATCAACTTTGAAATGGAAGCCGGTGATCTTTTAAATACCTTTAGCGATGGTTTAGATCTGGATTCCATGATGGTTCTGGATGAGACATTAGTCTACGCTGATTCTACAATTTCTCAGCCTCTGGGAACTAAATTGAACTTTGGAGTAAATTACCAACCCATCCCGCAATTATTGCTTAAAGGCGGCATGACCCAATTCCTCTCACAAGGGTTGAACTCAAATGACGGACAAAATTACTATTACGGAGTAGAGATTTATCCCATTAGTTCATTATGCCTGCACGGTACAGTAACTCAAAAAGGAAATTACCGTTACTCTGAAGCCGGATTTAAACTGTACAGCAATAAAAGTGAATTTGGTCTAAAAGTAAGAGTATATGACCTTGATTTCTCCTTTACCGAGAATGTTAGCGGTGCCGGACTTCAATTTAATTGGGTAAGATACTTTTAAGACAAGACTAAAGACAAAAGTATAAAGTAGGGGCTCGACATGTCGAGCCCTTTTCTTTTATGCATAAATAATTGTGTTAAAGTGTACTATTGTCTAAAAAAATAGTAATGAACCAGTCACCAGTTACTAGTCACCAGTCACTTTTTTCTTTAGTTCCTGCAGTTTCTGAAAAGCATCCAGCGGGGTCATTGTATTGATATCCAGCTCTTCCACTTCACGATGCAATTTACTGTCCTTTGCAGAAAATATATCAAGTTGAATGATATTTTCGCTCTCTTTTTCCGGTTCCAGAACATGTTTCCCATCGGGTAAAGTATGATCAGCTCCTGATAAGTTAAAAAGGATCTCATTGGCACGCTTAACCACTTGCTGAGGGACGCCCGCCATTTGAGCCACGTAAATACCATAGCTTTTATCCGTGCTACCCGGAATGATCTTTCTCAGAAAAATTACCTTATCGCCATACTCTTTAACTTGGACATTATAGTTCTTTACTCTTTCAAGAATATTTTCAAGATCGGTCAATTCATGATAATGCGTGGCAAACAGTGTTCTGGCTGCAATTGAGGGCTGATTATGAAGATACTCAACAACTGCCCAGGCAATGGAGAGACCGTCATATGTACTGGTCCCCCGCCCTATTTCATCCAAAAGGATCAAACTGCGACGGGTTGCCGTATTTAAAATATTTGCCGTTTCTATCATTTCTGTTAAAAAAGTACTTTCTCCATATGCCAAGTTATCACTGGCACCAACTCGAGTAAATATCTTATCTACCATACCGATACGAGCTGAAACGGCAGGAATAAAACATCCCATTTGTGCCATCAGGGTGATAAGAGCGATCTGCCTCAGATAAGTTGATTTACCGGACATATTGGGACCGGTGATCAAATGGATCTGTTCACTTTCAATATCAATAAAACTGTCATTGGGGATAAATACTTCGTGTGGGGGTAAAAGTGCTTCCACAACCGGGTGTCGTCCGCTTTTTATTTCAAGAGTGGCTGAATCATCCACATCCGGTCTTATCCACTGTTCACGCAACGCAGAATGAGCGAAAGATGCTAATACGTCTATTTGTGCCACTTTTTTTGCATTGGCCTGTAAAACGGGTATTTGGACAGATAGTTTGAGTAAAAGTTCTTCATATAATGCCATTTCAAGGCTTATCAGCTTTTCTTCGGCATTCAGGATCTTATCTTCGTATTCTTTTAGCTCCTGAGTAATATATCGTTCGGAATTGGTCAGTGTCTGTTTCCGGATATAATCTTCGGGGACTTTATCGATATGAGCCTTCGTTACATCAATATAATATCCAAACACTCTATTGTATGATATTTTGAGCGTAGGTATCTGCAGGCGTTTCCGCTCTTTATTCTGAAGTTCAAGTAAGTAGTCTTTTCCACCATGGGAAATATCGCGTAATTCCTTGATCTCAGGGTGAAATTCTTCCCTGAAAAAGCCACCTTTGTTTATTTGATTGATTGGATCGTCCTTGATCGCTTCCGAGATCATCTTAATGACCTTCTCCATACCAGGTACATCTTCAAGGGAAAAGTTGAGTTCATCATCAATATATTCAGGTATTTTCAAGACTGCTTTAAGGCTATCCCGAAGAGTATTTAATTCTCTGGGGCCGACTTTCATGGATGCTATCTTTGCGCATATACGTTCAATATCTGCAATTCTTCTTAACAAAGAACGGATATCTTCACAGCGCTGAGTATCATCAACAAAAGATGTCACATGATCTAAACGATCATTTATCAATTTCATATCCAATAAGGGATAATAGATCCATCGCCGCAACATGCGTGATCCCATGGCCGTTAATGTCTCATTTATTGACCAGAAAAAAGTACCTTCACCCGTTTCACCCGATAATCGCTGAAAAAGTTCAAGGTTTCTTATGGTGAATCTATCAAGTCCAAGATAATGCCCGGGATCCAATTGACGAATAGCATTAATATGGATCAAATGTTTCTGAAAATTTTCTTTAACATAATGCAGGATCATTCCGACAGCCTGGATACATTCTGCTTTGTCATCCAGTCCAAATCCTTTGAGGGTTGAAGCTTTAAAATGTGATGTAATAGTCTCTTGTGTATAGGCTTCATCGCAAACCCATTCGGGCATTTTTGTGAACATCCCATGATAATGAGGCAATAATGAGTGAATATATTCGTTATCATGTTCAGGAATAAGTAATTCTGCGACCGGTTTAGCTTCTATCAATTCAATTATAGTCTCGTTTTTTGCCGAAACGTAACGAAATTCACCGGTAGATATATCTACAAAAGCAAAACCGCTAATATCTTTACCCGGTATCCAGGATGCCAGATAATTATTCGTATTTGAATCAAGAAATTTATCGTTTACGGCCGTACCGGGTGTCACGATCTCCGTGATACCACGCTTAACCAGGCCCTTGGCTTTTTTGGGGTCTTCCAATTGCTCGCAGATAGCAACTTTTAGCCCGGCTTGCAGTAATTTATGAAGATATGCATCAAGAGCGTGATGCGGAAATCCTGCCAAAGGAACATCTGAAGCAGCACCATTACTGCGTTTAGTCAGTACAATACCCAATACGCGTGAAGTAGTCTTAGCGTCCGTATCAAAGGTTTCATAAAAATCTCCCATACGAAAAAGAACGATCTTATCCGGATGCTTTGCCTTGACATTGAAATACTGCTTCATTAATGGTGTTTGTGCTTTTTTAGCCATTTTTAAATATAAGCCAATTTTGGGGATTATGAAATATGAATTATGGATTATGAATGAATGATGAACGATGGATGATGAGTAGAAAGAGGGTACGAGGGTAGGATTGAAGTAAGCAAACCTGCCTGCCACCGTAGCCTTGGCGAAGGTCATCTTGAGCCCCGACACTTTAGGGCGAAAAAGAGATCTATTCACATTACGGAACAATTTTTAATTGGTGATGGATTTTCGATCCTATTTCATGATTCTTGTTTCTTGGC
>JAYEJI010000072.1:0-14817 GCA_034660515.1 Fidelibacterota bacterium | reverse complement strand
ATCCCCCAATCGTCTTAAAACCAAAACAGAGATCGTTAGATCTCTGTTTCTTGTAGCGGAGACAGGATTTGAACCTGTGACCTTTGGGTTATGAGCCCAACGAGCTACCAACTGCTCCACTCCGCGATGTCATTGTTTGCCTTGTAGAGGTGTTAACACCCCTTGAACCTGTGTCCGTCAGCTGACGGATATGAGCCCAACGAGCTACCAACTGCTCCACTCCGCGATGTTATACCTTTGTCTCAAGGCAGCGGAATATATAACATTAGTCCTCTGATGTCAAGGGGATTCGGTAATTGTTATTACAATTGTAAGACTGTGGAACAGGCCTGCCTGTTCCCTACACGATGTTATTAATTTGATTCTTCGACCATCCGGCAGACCTGCGGCACCAGCCGGAAGGTCTTTCGTACCCTCTTACTTTTCCACTCTCGTACATTTCTCTTTCGCACCTTCGTAGATTCTCCCTTTCGTATCCTCTTCTTCAGAAAATACTTCTGCGGTAAAAACCTCAAACTTCGTGTTTACATCCTTATACGCTTTTGGCGCTAATCCCGCTTTTCTGCAAAGATGCTTCAGGGTGGTTTCCAGGTTCCAACCCTGCTCCGGAGCGACCTGTGGAAGAAATACCGCTTGCCGCATGCCTTGTTTGAGGAGAATGCCGTGTGACCCGATAATGATATCCCGGTATTTCGGAACTTCCTTCAGTTCTGAGAGGATTGATATTTCGATCTCAACATCATCCAGTTCTGATTCGAGGAGGGGTAAAAAACGCGGATCATGAAATGCTGCCGCATCCGCCATTTCGAACAATGCTTTCGATAGCGGTTTGAATCCCTGAATATATCCGATACATCCGCGAAGATCACCTTCTTCATGCAAGGTCACGAATAATCCCAATTCTTTTTTATATAGGGGATCTTTAGAAAGTTCGGGGTGCTTTTCGCCATGAAGTTTGTGTTCCAAATAGGCTCTAACGGCTGTAAGCAATTCTTTTTTTTGATCTATTTTCATATAGCTCCCTATCCTGTCATTTCGACCGAGAGAGAAACGATCGAGTGGAGAAATCTCAAACGCTTAATAAGTATTGAGTATTTTGAGATCTCTCCACTTCGCCCTCCTTCGCCCCTACTACGCTAAAGCTACGAAGGGCTATGGAGAACTCCGGTCGAGATGACAATCAAACTTGAATACTTTATACTTCTACTTTTATCTTTTTACTTTAGTTTTTTATCTTTTATTCTTTTTAACCCACTTGCGGATATTTTGCTGCAGTTCTTCACTGTTTTTTACAAAGTGCATGGTCGCGGGAATGGATTGCTGAAAATACTGTCCATAACGTTTATAACTTAGTCGATTATCCATGATCAAAGCGATACCGCGATCTTCTTTGGATCGGATCAGTCGACCGAATCCCTGTTTGAATTTCAAGATGGCTTCCGGAATACTGTATTCCATAAAGGCATTACCGCCATTTTTCTCAATATCTTCGGTAATCGCCTGTACCACGGGTTCTGTGGGAACTGCGAAAGGAAGTTTACTCATAACCAATATTTCCAAAGGTTCTCCAGGGATATCCACACCTTCCCAAAAGGATTCCGTTCCGATCAAGATGGAGCTTGTCTGCTGAATAAAGCGCTGTAATAATGCTGTTCTCGATGCGGAACCCATTTGCGAGATCACATTGAATTTGTGCAGCTGTGATATCGGTTCGAGTATGTTCTTCATATTCCGAATAGAAGCATAAGATGTGGTCAATACCAATGTACCCAGATGATGTTGAGCAGAAAGCTCCCCTACCAGTCCGGCAACTTTTTCATCAAAAGCCTGATTTCCGGGTTGTCCCAAATGGGTTACATTCCAGATCTCGCACTGTTCTTCATAATTGAAGGGCGATTCGTACATCTCTGTCTTGGTACGGTCTTCTTCAAGCAGGTCCATACCGGATCGTTTCATGAAATATTTAAAGCGTTCGGAAATGGTTAATGTGGCCGATGTAGCGATCACTGCTTTCTTGTTTTTAAAGACCTTCTCGTACAATTGTTCATTCACATGTAAAGGTGACGCTTTAATGATCATGTACAGACTGTCCTGATCTACCGGCAATTCGTACCAATAGATGATATCTTCAGCATCGGGATAAAAACATGTGCGCATTTCACTTTGCATTTCACCAAACACTTTAACTGCAATATCCAGATCATCAGCTTGTTCTGAAATACTGGCTTTTTCATGTGCATTAAGGGATTTGATCTCTTTCAACAGCAAAGCCAGCGAACGATCGATCTTTGCGGAAGCGTTCATCAGGTCCTGGCATTCTTTTAGGTCTTCAAAGGGTGATGAATCGGTTTTATAACGGACTTTTTGTATGTAGCGCTGCTCCGGTTTACGGACCTCAGAGTTCACATACTTTAAAAAGGCCTTAAAGAATTTGGTTGAGCTTTTAATCATTTCAGCGACATCATCTTCGCACTGTGAGAGTCGCTTAATAATCATATCAGCGTGCTCTTTATTCCATTCTTTGTCTTTACCCACATAGCGACTTAGATTCACTAAGGTACCTAATCTTAACCTTCCGGGCGTATAGAGCTTGTGTAAAGTACGCTCAATGCGCCATGGATTGACTTCCATACCTAAATATTGATAGGCTGATCTAATGATATTATGAGCCTCATCGATGATACAAATGGGGTGTTCGGGTAATATGGCATTATCTGATGCGGCATCTGAAAGAAGTAATGAGTGGTTTACAATGATCACATCGGCATGATAAGCCAGTTTACGGATCTTACCAAGATAACATCCATGGTATTCGGCACATTTCTTGGTGGTACAATAACCCGTTTCAGAGAATAATCTTGCCCAGACATGCGGAACCCGCTTGATCTGAAAACCGCTGTTCTCTTCGATATCGCCGGTCTTAGTCTCTCTGAGCCATACAAGAAGCGGTAAGAGATGGATCCGGTCAAATAAATTGATATGATTATCAAGATTTTTTATCATGGTATGCCACTTGGTCAGACAGATATAATTTTGCCGGCCTTTAAGCATCACAACGGTAAAATCTTTATCGATGAATTCATGGACAAAAGGAATATCCTTAAAGAATAGCTGTTCCTGCAGGGTTTTAGTATAAGAAGAAACCACAATTGACATACCGTCGCGACGGTTCTTTTTCATCCATTGAACAGCGGGAATAAGATAAGCCAGGGATTTCCCAACTCCTGTTCCGGCTTCACCGACCAAAAATTCTTCTTCATTAAAGGCTTCAACGATATCTCCGGCAAATTTCATTTGTCCCAGACGCATCTCGTAACCCGGTAATGATTCCGAAAGTATGCCCTTTAATCCAAATACCTTGTCGATATCCTGTCTGCTGATCTTTTTGATCTTGGTATCATCGCTCACAACACGATTCTTGAAATCGCCCAGTTTATTATCGGGCATGGGATGGTAAGATCTCACCTTTTCTTTATTTGTCCGACCGATCTTCAGATAATAATCATGAACCCAGCGATAGAGTTCATAATTTGGAATATTGATCAAGGGATCGCTAATAAAAATGATATCCTTATATAAAGAGATATCATAATAAAGCATGATCTCCAATATTTTATAAAACAGACGTCCCGTATTTCGTGTATCCACATCAGCGCGATGCGCACCCTCGGTTTCAAGATCGAAATGTGCTGAAAGGGTCTCTAATTTTCGATCGGGCAAATAATAGAGAAAGATCCGCGACAGATCCAAGGTATCGATAATGGGATTGTTAAGAGGCTCCCGGAATTTCTCTTCGAGAAAACTGACATCAAATCGGGCATTGTGCGCTATGAGTGGATAATCGGAGAAAAAATCAAGGATCTCATCCTTTTTTTCTATAAAAGGAGCTTCATTTTCAACCATAGCATCATCAATGCGGGTCAGTTCAACAATAAAGGGTGGAATGGGTTTCCCGGGATTGCAAAAAATATTCAGTTCTTCATCTTTTTCGCCATTGATGAATTTAACGGCTGAAAATTGGATCACTTCTTCATTTTTAGGATCCAATCCCGTAGTTTCCACATCAAATGCAATGCAAGTTTCAAGATGCAAGTCTTTCAATAATTCAGAATTTATTAGAGACAAATGATTCCTTCCTTATAAACAGTAAATAAAATTTTAATTCAAACCACAGATTCCGCAGATTTCACAGATACTAATGTCAATTCGACAAAATCGAAAGCAGGAGAGTTTCTTTCCCACTTTTCTACGCTCATTTTCTCAGCGCTCAGATATTTTTCTAAACTTTTCAATCTCTAAACCCCTAAACTCTGACTTCTGTCTACTGCTTACTGTCTTCTCTTTACTTCGCTGATTTCAGCATACTGTCTACTGCTTACTGTCTTTAAATTCCTGCATATGCTCTGACAACATCGATCAGGAATTCGGGTCTTGATTTTACCACCTGGGTGAACACACGCAAAAAGGTTCGCTTACTGATATCAAGTTTCAATATTTCTTCACCGATCTGATCATATTCCTCATCGGATAACTGATATACAACCTCTTTTATTCTGTATTGGCTTTCATGGTTCTTGCCAAATTGTTTGTGAATATCTTTTTGATATTTATTAAATATTTTTTTTATTTTTCCCGGATCGGTGCATGCTTCAGCGGCCGCCTGGCCTGCCTGTATGCCAGAAGTGATGGCGTGAGTGATCCCGCCGCCATTCATTGGATTGACCATGCGTCCGGCATCACCCACGATGAGCATATTTTCTTTGGCAAGGGTCTTTAAATTCGTTGTGACCGGTACGCCACCGGATACATAACGCTGAATAGAAGCATGCGGGAAGAATTTCTCCAGGAATTCGTCCAAATAATCTTTTGAATGCTTTTCTGTCGAAGCATATTTTCCATTGATACCAAGTCCAATATTCGCGCAATTATTTGCTTTCGGGAAAACCCAGGCATAACCGCCGGGGGCATAACAGACCCCGATATACAAATACAAGGCATTCTCATTTAAATTAGCATTCGATACAGTGGCTTGCACACAGGGTTCGATATCATCCGGTTTCAGAGTGGTATTGATGCCCATCTTTCGTGCGATCCTGCTTTCCACTCCGTCCGCGGCGATCACCACCGATGCAAAATACTCGTGACTTTCTCCCATTTCGTTAACACGAATTCCTTTGACCGAGCCGTTCTCATCATGAATAAGATCCGTTACATTTGCTTTCATAACGATCTTTACTCCGGCATCGCTTGCCTTAGTGGCCAGATCGTATTCAAACAGATCACGGTTTAAAATATACCCGGTATACATATCATTTTTCAATTTAACTTCTTTACCGTTTGGCAGTACGAGAATAAAGGTCTTGACCTTCGCACCGATCCAGCGTTCTTCCATGGAAATATATTTCGTAAAATCCACTTCCCCCACGGCTTCACCGCAACGGACCGGAACACCCATTTCGCGTTTTCTTTCACAGAGGAGAACAGATTTCCCTGCTTTAGCAGCTTCCCATGCTGCAAAGAGCCCACCGGGTCCGCCACCGACTACGATCACATCCCATTTAGACTTCATTTTTCACCTCTAATGCTGCAATTGGGCACATTTTCACACAAATACCGCATTCCGTACAGGCTTTATAGTCGATCTTGACCTTAAATTCATCCAGCATCATTGCATCAGCCGGACAAACTGCAATACAAGTTCCGCATTGATCGCAATGTTGTAATGAAATGATCATAATTCTCTCCTACTTCTGAATGGCCCCGGCAGTCAAATACCCCAAGCTTGTTCCCAGGATATCATATACCAGATCCTTCCAGCTAAAAATGCTCTTTTTTCCCAATGCATCATAAAATTCTTTACTCAGGGAAAAAGAAAGAGTTATTCCGATTGAAATATTTCGTGAATTCTCCGGCTCAACATAAAACATATTCTCAAGTACGTATGAACTTTGAAGAGTTAGAAAATATGCTGATGTCAAATGCATCCATTTATCTTTTGAGAACCACTTGTCCGCCGGTTGTTTAAATGCGAATGGCTTTTCTGATATCTCATGATCTATCTTATTCTCCATGTTCTGTAATTCAATATTATAATATTTCACATCCGACATTTGTAATCGCGTTACAGAAGTGTCACTTTGGATCTCCTGTGCAGCAAGAAATGTGAAGATCAGAGTTAATATCAGGAAAACTTTTTTCATTTTATGACTCCGATCGAACTTAAGAAAACAAGCAGGATCAAAATAGGTGCTACGAACTTAACAAGAAAATACCAAACTCTTGAGGTTCCTCTATTTAAAGGGGTATTTCTGACCCCGTGAAATAATTCTCCCATAATATCTTGCTTGGATATATACCAGCCAACAAAGATGGCAACCAACATACCGCCAAATGGAAGCAAGATGTTAGCGGACAAATAATCCATAGTATCGAACCAATTCAAACCGAATATCCTAAATTCACCAAATGAGAGAGCTGCGGGTATACCAAGAATAAATATTGTAAGAGATAAAAGGACAACAGCTGAATGCCGTTTCATCTTAAATTCATCCATCATTGTTGAGACCAGCATTTCAAGAATAGAGATGGTGGAAGTCAGTGCCGCTATTGAAAGCAGGACAAAGAATAAACTAGCAAAGATATTTCCTCCTGGCATCTGAGAAAAAACAGCCGGAAGAACATTGAAGACCAAGCCCGGTCCATCAGCCGGATTAAATCCCATAGCAAAGACCGCAGTAAAGATCGCCAAGCCTGCCAATAAAGCAATTAAGGTATCCAAAAGAGCGATCATAATGCCGCTAAAGAACATATTATCATCTTTTTTCAAATAAGATCCATAGGTCAATAATACACCCATACCTACAGAAAGCGTAAAAAAGGCATGTCCCAGAGCCATCAATACCGTCTTAAAGCTTACTGTACTCCAATCGGGTTTCAGAAGAAAGGCCAGGCCTTTCTCGGAACCTTCAAGAGAAACACCCCAGAACACCAGAAAAAGCAAAATAATAAAAAATACAGGCATGAGGAATTTTGCGATCCTTTCTATACCGTTGCGTACACCAAAGAAAACGACGAGTCCACCGAGAACGACAAAAACCAATTGCCAGGAAATGATCCAAGTTGGATTAGTTACCAAATGCTCAAAATGCAAGCTGGCATCCGCCGAGGTCTGAAAAGAGCTTATTTTTCCTGCAATTGATTCAACAAAATAGCCAAGTGACCAACCGGCTATCACATTATAATAGGACAGGATAACAAAACCGGTAACAAAGAACATACCCCCGGCTATCATCCATAACGCTTTATGTTTCTTTGCCAAATGACGGAAAGTGGATATTGGTCCCCGTTGTGAATTCCTTCCAAGAATGATCTCAGCTATCAGAACAGGTAAACCTATGAGAAGTATACAAAGCAAATAAATAAATATAAAGGCTGCTCCGCCATTTTCACCGGCGATATATGGAAATTTCCAGATATTTCCCAGTCCCACCGCCGACCCCGCAGCTGCGAGGATAAAGCCTAACTTATTTCCCCAATGTTCTCTCTGTCCTTCCATACATCCTTCATATTAGAATTGTAAACTTAGCTGCACTCCGTTGATTTTCGGATCCGGTTCCAGTATCAATCGTTCATTCGGGAAGTTACTTAAATGTGCATCCACATAGGCATCCATCAGTGAATAGACATAAACAGCTGCAAAAAACCAAGTAAATTGTTTAGCTGTGTCCAAAGGTTTATCTCCTGTGAATAAGCTTACATCTATACCGTTCGCATGATTATAATAATGATATGCCGCAATACCCCCTAATGTCAGTTCGGCACCCATGAATATTCCACTTTTCAACCACTTTTGATTATACAATTGTCCCCCACCCGGAAAAATTGCCGATAAACTGATAGCAATGACAGGGGATTTCATTTTTCCTTGAATGAAAGTCAGTGTATCGGGCTCTTTGGCCGAAAGCCTCCCACATAGAAGAATTATGATAATTATTAGTAAAGATTTTTTCATTTTACCATTGCAATAGCTTCAATTTCGATATCTACATCTTTAGGTAATCGTGCAACCTGTACGGCTGAGCGAGCAGGTGCGTTCTCGGGGAATATTTCTGCATAAACCGCATTAACATTCCCAAATTGTTCCAGATCCTTCATAAATACTGTAGTCTTAAAAATGGTATCTTTTGTGCCACCGGCAGCCTCAACAACAGCTATAACATTCATTAAAGCCGCCTTTGCTGCTTTATCTATATTGTTCTCTATCAAGGTTCCTGTTTCCATATCAACAGGTAATTGTCCTGATGTAAAAATTAATTTACAATTAGTAGTTCCTTGTGAATACGCTCCGATTGGTGCCGGGGCTTTATCTGTTAAAACAATCTTTTTCATATTATTCCCCATATTTATTATTATCTTTTGAAAATGAGCATTTTTTAGTGCATTTCAAAATTGTATTTTGTGAAAGTCGGTGACCTTTGTTCTGCAATGTACGAAAGACTTTAAACCGTTCCGTACATTACAAATACAACAAAATAAATAATCTTGGTAAAGTTTATAAATGCTTATAAATTATATGGAAATTAATAATAATTGAGGTGCTAATATGAAAAGTGATTATGTATGTCCATTTTGCCGAGGTCATTTAAAGGTAAAGAACAGTGTTATCTTTTCTGCTCGTAAACCTAACGGTGAACGTGGGATATTGCTTCTAAGTCCTGAAATTGGTAATTATTCAGTTCGGAAACATCGTACTTTTAATCTTTGTGACGGAGATAAAACAGATCTGTACTGTCCAATTTGTCACGCCAATCTTATGGCACAAAACTATAATAACAATCTTGCCCGCATTATTAGCATTGATGAATACGGAGATGAAAATATTATTTTGATCTCAGAGATCGTCGGTGAACGCTGTACATACATCATTCACGGTAAACAGGTTGATAAATTCGGTGAAGATTCTACAAATTACTTTGGTGCGGGGACTGAATTCTAATTGAAAATTGACAAAGGACAATTGACAATTAATATTTAATAAAGGAAAGACGTGATTTATCGCGTCTTTTTTAATCTGTAAGTAATAATGTCGTAGAGACAGACCATGGTCTGTCTTTACTTTTATTTTTGGACATAATCGCAGAGTTATTCTATTCGTCTAGTAGTAGGAAGTTTTCGAATCCCTTTTTTCTTAGGATACAGGCCGGGCATTTGCCACAGCCATAACCCCAGGGATTTAAGGTAGAGTGATCACCGATATAGCAAGTATGAGAATGTTTAATGATCTCGTTCATGACACCCAAACGATCGCTAAGAGCCCATATCTCAGCTTTGCTCATAGATTGTAAGGGTGCGTGTATTTGAAGCGCATCATCAAGTCCTTTGGCTAAAGAATCCTGCATGGAGGCAATAAAATCCATTCGACAATCGGGGTAACCGGAGTAATCGGCATCATTGACACCGATAATAATATCTTTGATACCTCTTTTGTAAGCTAATGATGCCGCCAAGGTCAGGAAAACGATATTCCTACCGGGTACAAAGGTATTGGGTAGATCGTTCTTGCCTGTTTTAATGGCAATATCATCGATCATGGCAGTTCCACCGATCTCTTTGAAAGTGGAAATATGTAATTCATGAAGTGTGATATTTTCTTTTTCGGTAACATACTTAACGCTATCGTATTCCACACGGTGGCGCTGTCCATAATGAAAGAAAACGGCTTCTATTGCAGCAAATTCCTTTTGCGCCCAGTAAATGCAGGTACTTGAGTCCTGTCCTCCGGAAAAGAGTACCAGTGCCGTTCTTGCCTGTATCATTTTACCCCTATCGCCTTGTGTGTTTGGAAAGTCAGGCGCCATTCCGGATGGTCCATAACATAGCGGTAACAATATTGCGCAACATTGGTAGCAAAGAAATTTGCAGAATATGTACCAATGGGTTTATCATGAGTGGGGTTCTTTGGTGAAATAAATTTATACTCGGATTCGATCCCGTAGCTTTCCGGATATTCATCCACTCCAAGAACAACTTTCAATTCGTTACATTTTATCAATTTTAATTTATTGTTTTTGGGTGATATCGTGATCCAATCAAAAAGATCGTGTTTGAGACTGTACATTCCGTTGGTCTCAACGGCAATATAATACCCCTCTTGTTTTAATTTTTCAACAAGATCGGTAGTGTCGTACATCAGAGGTTCTCCTCCGGTCAGAACAACGAACTTGGAGGGATAATCTTTCAGGTTTGCCATGATCTCGGCAACACTCATATCAATACCGGTCAGAAATTCCGTATCACAGAATTCACATCGTAAATTACATTCCGCAAAGCGAACGAAAACAGCGGGCGTTCCCGCCCAGTAACCTTCGGCTTGATAACTATAGAATATTTCGTTTACTTTATATAAACTGCTTTGCTGCTTGGTGTTTCCCATATTGCAACCTGTTTTATTGTTAATCCTGCCTCTTCCAAATGACCGGAACACCACTTACATAGATTTTCAGCTGTGGGCTCGTATGGAAAGATCACATGATGCAATTCCATTGGAAAATTCTTCATCAGCAGTTCGTCTTTTTCGTAGATCACGGTAGCGTGATCAAGCACGTCAACAACCCGTTCCATAATAATGTCCTTCATATCATTGAAATCAATGACCATGCCATTATCATCTTCATCCCCACTGACGGTAACTTCCAATTTATAGGTATGGCCGTGAAGATTCCAGCACTTCCCTTTATGAAAGCTCAATCGGTGAGCCATGTCGAAGGTAAATATCTTTGTTAAATCCACTTTCGTGTCCTCTTTTTTACCGTCGGAAGATATTATATTAATTCAAAATAGCAAAGGTAAAAAAAGTAAGCAGTAAACAGTAAACGGTAATCAGAAATAAGCGGTGAATAGTATCGTTTATTTAATCCTTATTCGTTCTTCTAACCGATACTCAACTTCATACCCCAAACCTTAATCCATCTTTTCAACTTTATTTAATATATTATTTTATGATTATAGAAAAAAGTCGACAGAGTTCTGCCAACTTTTGCTGGGACGGAGGGAGTCGAACCCCCAATAACCTGATTAACAGTCAGGCGCCTTGCCATTAGACGACATCCCATATTGTTAATCGTTTGTAATATGTAACTATTTGCGCTATTATGCAATATATTTTCACTATATTTTATAATATCGTTGCTAATTATTGATAATTTTTTACTTTTATTCATAATACAGGAGCGGCTTACAGTCAAATTGCTGTTATTTCGCAGACATAAGTCATTTTTTTATGTCTGTTCTTTAATGTTAAATTGATATCATTCAAACTGATATCACGGGCCGCCATCAGGACCAATAAATGATAGATCAAATCTGAGATCTCCTCTTTTAAGAGCTCTGTGTTATTTGCCATGGCCTCAATAACTACTTCTGTGGTTTCTTCGCCTACTTTTTGAACGATCTTTGCAATTCCTTTATCAAAAAGCTTATTTGTATACGAATTGGAGGTTGGATGTGCTTTACGTTCTTTAATGATCAATTCCAATTCATTGATAAAATGCAGGGAATCCTGATTTGTTTCCCTAAAGCAAGTATTTCTTTAATTCAGGTATGGGTATTACTGACTTTTATAATTCTTCAATTTTGGATAACCTGCGCGAAACCGCTTGACGGTGTGCATCCAATCCTTCTGTCTTTGCCATGTGTACTACTGCCGGACCTATATTTTTCAGCCCTTTCGCAGAGAGTGATTGAAATGTGACCATTTTATAGTAAGAATCGAGTGAAACACCGCTGTAATTTTTGGCATATCCTCCTGTCGGGAGCGTATGATTTGTCCCCGAAGCATAATCACCGACCGATTCCGGTGTCAACTCACCAACAAAAACAGATCCTGCATTAACCACATCATCGATCAGATCTATGGCATTTTTCGTATTAATGATCAGATGTTCCGGAGCATAAGTATTTGAGAATTCCATGCATGTTTTTTGATCATCAAAATATATGATTTTACTGTTTATCAGAGACTTGTCAGCGATTTGTGTTCTCTTCAGTGTATCAAGTTGCTCAATGACCTCAGATCTTACCTTCTCCGGCATATGTTCATCGTCGGTAATTAAGATTGCCTGAGAATCTACACCATGTTCAACCTGAGATAGAATATCTGCTGAAATATATTCGATATCGGCATGTTTATCTGCGAGAACTAAAATCTCAGAAGGACCTGCCGGCATATCGATAGCTACATTTTCCGTAACAGCAAGCATTTTGGCAGCTGTCACATATTGATTCCCCGGTCCAAGTATTTTATAAACGGCAGGAACACTATCTGTTCCATAGGTCATAGCGGCAATTGCCTGAGCACCCCCTACTTTACAAACATGGGTTACACCGACTTCCTTGGCAGCCCAAAGAATGGCAGGGTGCAACGTTCCATCTTTTCTTGGTGGAGAACACAGTACGATCTCTTTGCAACCGGCAAGTACAGCAGGGATGGCAAGCATCAATACAGTAGAGAACAGTGGTGCCGTCCCGCCCGGAACATAGATACCTACCTTTTCAATAGCTCTTGCTTCACGCCAGCATTTGACGCCCGGCATTGTATTTATAAATCTCTTTTTCGGTATTTGCGCTTCATGAAATTTTTTGATATTGGCAATTGCAAGCCGAATATTGTCTTTCAAGACAACTGAAATGGCTTTTTCCGATTCCTTTAGTTCTTCTGCTGTACACAAGATATTATCCAGTTCTGCGCCATCAAATTTCTTTGTAAAACTTATCAGAGCCTGGTCTCCTTTGAGCATAACCAGGCGGAGAATGTCTTTAACAGCAGAGATTAAGGTCCCCTGATTCATTCGCGGTCTTTCGCAAAGAGCTTTCCATTCCTCACGGGGAGGATTCATGTAAATCTTCATATTTCCCTCACAGTATCATTTTTTTAAAAAATCCCGATCCTTATTGGGGATCGGGATTGAATTATATATCTTATTTTACACATCCCAGCCCCTACGGAGCATTATTGAGAAGATGGATGTGTAAATTCATAGTCATTTTTGTCTTATTTTTTATTACCCTCGAACTTAAGGAAGGGATTATATGAAGTCAAAGAGATTTTCGTAATTATAAAGAATATTTAAAATAATTGATATTTTTTGGATTTTTTAAAAGTTTAATTTGATTTATAAATAAAAACCCGCCCACAAAGTGAACGGGTAATTCTACTATCTGTTATCTGCTAATTTTTAATTTCTTAGAAGATGTAAAGACCTAGTGAAAGACGAACCAGGTTAGAGAAGGTTGTTACGTCATCGCTGGTTTCCTGAGTTGAAATATCAGTCAAACCTTTGACATACCTAAGTTCAACATCCACCATATCCAGAACTTTAACACCGGCAGCAAAAGCAAGTCCAATATTGGTAAAATCAAAATCCTCCAGATCAATTTCCATTCCTTCAACTTCAGTTCCCAAAGGAAGACCCAAATTGATACCTGCTCCAACAAAAGGTGCAACAACAGCAAGATCAATATTATATCTTGCCATCACAACGGCATTCAGATAATTTGTCGTGATACTCACGCCATCAAGAACTGTACCGGGATCTTCACTAAGTAATGCTTCAGGTGAAAAACCTTCAACTGAGAAAAGTCCTTCTAACTGAATACCGAAATTACCGAAACCGATCACTGCAAAAGCACCACCTACAATACCGGTAATGTTTTCCAGATTACTGAACTGGTCAAGGTAAACTTGGGGATCCAACTCTTCGCTTTCAATGTATGAATAGTTAGCACCCAGTTTAAGGCCCAGATCAAATTGAGCAAATGCAAATGATGCTAACAACACAGACATCAATACGATCGTAAGTTTTTTCATTTCCAGTCTCCTTTTAAAATGTTTGTTATTATTATGTTCTGTTCGAATTTAATAGATACTTATTAAGCATTCAAGCACTTTTTTTAATTATTTATACCTTTCCCCTTATGAATGAGTTAATTGTATAACACTATGTTTATGTATCTAATGCTAATTGTGTTCCGAATAATACTTTGAATTATAAAATTTCTGAATATATTACACTCGGGAAAATATGGCGGTTCTATCAGAGGAAATGTATGAAAACGATCAAACCCTTGATCGAAAAGACAATAACAGCTTCTAAAGTCCTCAGTTCATTGGACCTCACCGTGATCAATGCGGTACTCCATGATATGGCTGATGCCCTGATCGAACATCAAGATATTATCATTGAACTTAACAAACAAGATGTCAAAAATGGTAATGCCATGTTACTCTCCCCTATTGCTATGGACCGATTACTTTTTAATGGTGACAGAATATCTGATCTAACCGCTTCTATTCGAGAATTAGCGGGGAAAACTAAAGCTTTAAAGTTGAAAGATGATGAAGATCAAGAGATCTCATCACCTTCTACGCTAGCTGTTGTTTATGAATCACGACCGCATATCACTGCGGAAGTGGCTTGTCTCGCCTTTAGATCAGGTAATGCGATCATACTTCGCGGTGGAAAAGAAGCTTTTCATACCAATACAGCTATTGCCTCCATCCTATGTGACGTACTTGAGCAAAATGGCTTAGCACGTGAACTCATTACACTCATTCCAACAACGGATAGAGTTTCAATGACGGAATTGATCAGCCTGAAAGGCATGATAGATTATGTTATCCCACGTGGAAGCGATGGTCTGGTTCAGTATATTCAAAAGAATAGTAAGGTCCCTGTTCTGAATAAATTACCTGAAATGGATGAAGCATTTTCACTATAAACACATAATTCCCACTAATAGAACGAATGGATACTTTCCCGA
>JAYEJI010000071.1:0-14934 GCA_034660515.1 Fidelibacterota bacterium | reverse complement strand
CTCAGGATCCTGCCTTTTTCCAAAAACATTAAAGTATCTTAGACCAATTGTCTCCAAGCTATAAAGATCTGAGAAAATATTGGCATATAATTCATTTACATATTTTGTTATTGCGTAAGGAGACAGGGGGCGCCCAATATGCTCCTCCACCTTCGGTAATTCCTTTGAATCACCATAAGTAGATGATGAAGCGGCATAAATAAAACGCTTAACCTTCGCATCCCGAGAGGCAATTAACATATTGAGGAATCCATCAATATTAACTGAATTTGTGTTTGCAGGATCTTTTATTGATCGCGGGACTGAACCCAAGGCTGCCTGATGAAATACAAAATCACAGTTCTCAACAGCTTTTTTACATGTGGTTAAATCACGGATATCCCCTTCAATGAAAGTGAAATTTAGATTATCAATAAAATCATCCATATTTTTTAGGTAGCCGGTTGATAAATCATCCAAACATGTAACTTCATTGCCGTTTTTTAAAAAATATTCGCAAAGGTTAGATCCGATAAATCCGGCTCCACCGGTTACAAGAATTTTTTTATTTTTTAATTTCATTTTCTTTATCCTGAAGTAAATCGATAGAATCATTCTTTGAATTTTCCAGCTCTCGCTGCAACTCATTGTATTCCGCTTTCTTTCTAATAATGAACTTTTCAGTTAAAGCAATTTTTTCTTTAATACCTTCCTGTGTTAGCAGGTACTTGTAGTTTTTTTTATTCTTGGAAGTAGCAAAATTCTCGACTTTGATCAATCCTTTTCCTATCAGTGCATTTAGGAGATAATTTATTTTCCCCACACTGTAACCCAGCTCATCAGCCAGTGTTTTCTGATTATCTACCGAATCTGCTTTACGCAGTATGGTGAGTTCTAATTCGTCATGATTCAAAATAAGGTATGAGGTATAGGGTCTAAGGTTTAGAGTCAATTTTGAACTCTCAATTTTTCCCTTTTAATTGTCCTTTCTCCTTTGCCTGCCTTGCCGTAGCTTTCTTGACCTTCGTAGCTTTAGCGAAGAAGGTAGCGAAAGCTGGTCAATTATTAATTGCTTAGATGGCTTCGCCTCAAAGAGTCCCATTGGACTTTCCGAGGTTGCCTGAAATATAAGAAATTATTTGCATTCAAAAAATGAATATTTAACTTCATTTATTTTTTTAATCCATTTTATTTAACAAATTATTTAAAATTTTATATTTTGATCCCAAGTATTTCATTCTATCACGAAGAGAAAGATAGCCATTTATTTGTTTGATCTTTTGAATAGATTTTTTTGCAGTTTCAGTATCCATATTTAAAAACGCATAATAAAGTTTTTTTCTTAAATAGTTCAATTCAAGTCGTTTTATGAATTTATCGTTACAATCACTTAAGCTGCAATAATGTATTTTTATATCAAAAACTTTTTTAATGTATTGGTACTGTTGATCTTTATTATCAGGTCGACTTGCACTGTTGATGCTTAAACAATAAGTGGCCGTGATATCGGGCATATGCTTTATCTTTGCATTTTTGGACACGTATAGCCACAAGGAATAATCCATGATCATTTCTACGCCAAAGCTCTTATAAAGGGCTTCGCAAGCTTCAAGCACTATATCTCGTCGTACCAATACCGTTACTGTGCTAATATGATTCTTGTTAAGAAGTTGACGAAAAATTTCATCACTAATATATTTATCAGATTTCCGGGATATTGTTCGAGTATTATTGTTCACATTTAAAATAATATTATCGGTATGCACCAAGGCATAATCAGAAGCATTTTCAAGGAACTCAACCTGCTTATTAAGTTTTTGAGGATCATTCCAATAGTCATCACCTTCACAAAAAGCAATGTACTTACCTCGAGCATTTAAAAGATTATAAACATAATTAAACCTCCCACTTGGTCTGCCATCAATTTCAATATTATTTTCTCGTGAGTGAAGAAATAACCTGATCTTATTCGGATATTTTTTGGCATAGGAAAGGCAAATATCTCGAGTACCATCTATAGATTGATCTTCTGCTAACAATATCTCAAAGGTAAATGAAGTGTTTTGTTCAAGAATACTATCTAAACATTTTCTAATTGTCTCTGATTGTTGATAGGTTTGCACACATACAGAAACAATAGCTTGCCCTGCGACTGTATTATCATATTCAATAACAGGAACATGTTGATATTTAGTTAAAAAATCATGTCTCATTGTTTTCAAAATACTCAAAAGCATTTTCTAATGCTAAGATATCTTCCTTGGGTAGCTTGATTATATTTGTATTTGTAAAACTTTCAGGACCATTGTACGGCACATTTATTGCAAGACCGTTCTCATTATACTTTTCAATTATTTGTTCGTATGTATTTTTAGGATCCGAGCAAAATGCTTCATATTGTATTTCAAGTTTTCGTGAACCGGACAAGGTGCTTAATTCGTGAGCGATGCTTTTGTCAGTATAATATACTTGGCCGGCTATTTGATTATATACATCCATAGTAATTAATTTATTATACTCTTTAGGCTTAACAGATAGCCAAATATTTCTTTTTCCATAATATTTCTCACGTGCAAGAAGTATTGACTGCATAATATATATAGGTTCTCTTTTAGCATATAAAAATATTGAATTGGGAATTTTATTAGCCACATAACATATGTTAAATTGCAGCATGAAAAGCTTTGTAACAAACGGTCTCCCAAAAGCTGATTCAATGCTTGCTAAAGCTTTATTCATGCCCTTAAAATCAACATGTTTAATTTGTTCAGTATCCAAATATTCGGGATCAAAATTTTCCATATAATTTCGAAAGAAATGCTGAAACTCACTTGCCGCTAGTGCGCCCTTACTTTTCCCCAGTGTTGAAGAAAAATTTACTTGGGATTGAATGTCATGAAATTCACCATGAAAATCAAATTCAGGATCAAATAATATCTTTTGAATAAGTGCGCCGATATAGGGTGAGTAAGCAAAACGGGTCAAAACATTCGTTGGATATGAGAATACATTCAATGATCCAAGCCATTGAAGTAAAAGACTTGTACCACTCCGTGGATTACCAACAATAAATCCCAATGGGAATCTGTTTTTATCAAAATTCAGCTCTTTTTGTACCGGTTTCAGTAAATTAGATAAATTATTCAACAACTCATCAAGAGAATCATTTTTCTTAAACTCTGTTGTTTTCAACTTTTCATTTTCTAAGAATAGGGATTTATTTTTCATATAGTCGATCAATAAGTTTTATAATTTTGTACACCGGGATATTAATTTAAGAGTATCATCTTTACCATTAAACATTAAAACATCAATAATGGATAAGTTTGGGATGTAAGGTGAAGAAAATTGTTTATATTCAACTTTACCTGGCTCAAGAAAACTGAGATTTATTCCGCGCTTAAGAAATTCTTCTTTTGAATATAAGGTATTTCCTCCCGGTAAATTAATATATTCATCCGCTTTGTTTTCTTCAATAATCTTGAATAGACGCTCTTCTCTGCCTATACCTTTTGTATGGGAATACTTTTCAGAAGACAATTCAAATTCTGTCTCGAATTTCAAGTGATCAGTAACTATTTTTAAACTCTTTAGCGCAATAGTAGAAATGTTTTTTTCAATATTGATCAAATCAATAACTTCTTCAACGAGTTTATATGTCTCATTAAAATATGGGGCTTTGCTATATTCCTGGTGTATTGTCTTTAATATTTTTTTTTGTATTGAAGCGTTGGTTTGGATGTAAGTTTCATTAATAAGTTTATGCGAAGATGCTCCACTTAAAGATAGTGTAATAAAGTGTTCAGATTTGTTTAAAAGAATTCTATTTCTGTTTATCCAGCCATTTTTTATAAATGCAACATCATCATAAATAATAAATTTATCAACAAGAGAAATTAATTGATAATATCCAATATATGGGAAAAAGTAAGGCTGCATGATAGCTAATTTCATTATTTTCCTATTTACTTATATCTGATTCATAGTGTCCGGAATAAAATAGATCATAATCTTTTCTGTACATATCTTGAATATCAGAGCGTAAGGCATCACTTATTTCATCAATTTCAATTGTAGAAACATTTAGTTTTTGTGCTTTTTCATATTTAATACCGATTTGGCCGGCAACATACTCCATATCACGATCAAAGTATTCCATTCTGCCTATAAAGTCAGCATTCTCCGAATCAATTAAAGCATATTGAGCACGTAAATGTTCATCACAAGACTTTTTGTCCCATTGTTTGGCCCATGTAACAAAATTATCAAGTTGTTTCATTTTTTTATATTCTTCCGGATGGAATTTGAAATAATTCCGCTTGAGAACTAAATTTTTCCATGCAGAAATAAAACGCTCCTCAGGATTACGTACAAAAGCAAATTTAAAGTAGTTTTTATAGCGTGAAGGGATATATCCTACTTCAGAACTGTAAATGTAATTTTTCTCCCCTTCTGAATCCCGCAACATTTTGTCAATTGTACGTGAAGCAACTTTATAGTTGCGATACCATAATGCTTTGTGTTTAAAACAATAAGAGATATAGTATTTATGCTTTGCAAATGGTGACACGATATATTTGTTAACATAAAAGTGTTTTAGTTTATTTAGCATTATTTCTTATAATTTCATCCATTCCGGGGGTGTTAAGTATCCCTTATTGTAGAAATTTTGATGTTTTTTAGAATTATACCATTTTTCAGGTGCAATGACTGTTTTATCTGAATTTTGATTTAACCATGCAGCCCACCAGCTGAATGTACTATTTGCAATAATGTTATGTTTACAATAGCTCATTAATAATAGCTCCAGGTAATCTCCTTTAGAACCAAAATTTACAAACTCAGAAAAATCATTAATTTGTAAATTTTCTTTAGCCCACTCAATATCATCAGAAAAAATATAAAAATAAGGGTCTTTAATATTCTTATTTATCAATTCAATTGCTTTTTTGTAGTATGAGAGGGGAAGAACACCAAATATTTTCAGATCACCGGCTCGCTTTGCGTAGCCTCTTCGTATATGAATTGAAACAGAATTCCTTTTTTTTATATCCTGAGCACTTTGAATAAATTTCTCGGTTGCGAATTCGGATTTAATAGTGATCTCATCCAAAAGTGTGTCTCTGATCTCTTCAAAGTACTGATATTTGCCCCAATACCCATCTAAATATGTATTATCATCAACACTAAGGATTTTTTTATCGATCGTAAATCGTTTTTCTTTTATAAAGCTTTTTTTATAGTAAGTGAAATGGTCAAATTTGCGATATAAAAATCTTAATGCTTTTGAAATAATACCATAGTTTTTATAAAGAGGCTTTTTTTCTATGTTCTTTAAATTAGTTGTTCTTGATATTACTTTATTTGTATCCTCTTCAGTTGCAATATCAAATTTAGTATTGAACACATCTAAACGAAATTTATGAGGAAATATATAGTCTGTAAAAGAACACTTATCAAATTTTATTGAATAATTATTCTTTATTTCAATATTTCTGGCCAAGGCATATTGGTATAGTTGGTTCCCGATTCCACCCTTAATGTTTACAATGATCATATTTTAATTTCTTTAAGAATTCTAGCAAAATACTTTATTTCCTTAGAAATATCTTTTGAATGATTCCCGACAAAAAAACCATTATTATGGATATAATCTGCATTAGTTAAATTACCCGAAACTTCATAATCCATATAATTTATTACAGTATTTCTAATAAAATTACCTGCGACAATCGGTCTAACTTCAATTCCATTATTAATCAATTTTCTAACAATTTGTTTTCTCTTATTTTCCAGATCATTTCTGAATATAACTGCAAATCCAAACCACGAACTATTTCCTATCTCTTCTTGAATTCCGATATTATTATTATCAGAAAAAATATCTCTGAATATTGCCGCGTTCTTCCTGCGTATCTCAACAATTTTACTTATTTTTTTTATTTGTTCTATGCCTACTGCTGCTTCTATTTCCAATGGTCTCAAATTATAACCGGGTAATATGAAATAAAAAGATTCATAGAAATCATCTTGTGACTTCTGGTATAATTTGCTTCCTTCAGGTATATCTCTTGTCCAACCATGAGCTCTTAAAGAAAGCATATAGTGATATAATTCTTCATCATCTGTAACAACTACTCCACCCTCCATCGTGCATATATGATGAGAATAAAAGGTTGAGAAAGTTCCAAGTAAACCATATGTACCGCAATATTTATTCTTAAATTTTGCACCCAGAGCTTCGCAATTATCCTCAATTAAAATTAGATCGTTTTCTTTACATATTTTTGTAAGCTTGTCAAATTCATTTGGGTTGCCCAGGAGATTAACTGCAAAAATTGCTTTTGTTTTATTTGTAATTGCTTTTTCTATCTTACTTAAATTTATATTTAAGGTCCCTAAATCAATATCAACAAATTTTAGTTTCAATCCGTGCTGAAATAATGGATAATAGCTTGTACTCCAGGAAACTGCAGGAACAATAACTTCATCACCTTTATTTAAGCGACCCGAATATATTAATGCTGCGACTGCCAACAAATTTGCTGAGGAACCCGAATTAACCATGATCGCAAATTTTGAACCAAAATAATGCGCAAAATTTTGTTCGAATTCTTTTGTTTTCTCTCCCATTGTAAACTTATTGGATCTAATAACACTTTTTATCGCTCTTATTTCTCTGCGATCCCAAGTATTATTGCTTAAAGCATATTTCATTATAATCCTTCTCCGGAATTAGTGACAAACCATTTGTAGGTTTTTTTTAATCCTTCAGCCAATGAGGTTGTATTTTTCCATCCAAGTTTATGTATTTTCGATGAGTCCATTAGTTTTCTTGGCATACCATCAGGCATACTTGTATCCCATTTTAGTTCTCCCTCATATCCAATTATTTTCTTTATTAGAATTGCTAATTCTTTAATGCTTATGTCTGTACCGGAACCAATATTTAAATATCCTGTAATACCGAGGTTTTTTATCAAGAAAATCAAAGCATCTGCCAAATCTTCAGTATATAAAAACTCCCTTCTGGCTGAGCCTGTACCCCATATTGTTACCGAATCAATATTGTTAATTTTTGCCTTATGTATTTTTTTTATCAAAGCAGAAATTACATGTGAATTATCATTAGAAAAATTATCTTTTGGACCAAAAAGATTTGGTGGTATTGCGGAAATAAAATTACATCCATATTGTGTATTGTAATATTCACACATTTTCAGACCGGCTATTTTACCAATTGCATATCCTTCATTTGTTGGTTCAAGAGATCCGGTTAAAAGATATTCTTCTTTCATTGGCTGCTTGGCTTCACGTGGATAGATACAGGAGCTGCCCAAAAATAGTAATTTTTTCACATTGTTTAATCTGGAAGATTCAATCACATTAGCTGCGATCATAAGGTTATCATATAAATATTCCCCTGGAAATTGAATATTTGCATTTATTCCACCAACCTTACCGGCTATCAAAAAAATATATTCCGGTTTTTCTTTTTTAATGAATTCGTTTACCTCTTTTTGATTTCTCAGATCTAATTCATTAAAAGATTTAATAATTACATTTTTATAGCCTTGTTCAATTAATGTATTTAATAATGTTGAGCCAACCATGCCCTCATGACCTGCCAAATATATTCTTGAATCTTTTAACATTTATTTTCCTTTTGGGTGATTTCAAGATCTGACTTTACCATTAGTTTAATTAAATCCTTAAATTTTATTTTAGGTTCCCAATCTAATTCGTTTTTAGCCTTAGAATAATCGCCAATTAACACATCCACTTCTGTTGGTCTGTAATATTTTGGATCAACTTCTACCAAGCATTTTCCACTTGATTTATCATAGCCTTTTTCATTTTCACCTTCTCCATGCCATGTAATTTCTATACCCACATGATGGAATGCCAGTTCTACAAATTCTCTTACGGTATGTGTCTCATTTGTAGCAATTACATAATCTTCCGGGGTGTCTTGCTGCATCATTAACCACATTGCCTTAACAAACTCAGGAGCATATCCCCAATCGCGCTTCGCATTCAAATTCCCAAGATATATCTTATTTTGTAAGCCTTTTTTTATTCTGGAAACTGCAATAGTGATTTTTCTGGTAACAAATGTTTCCCCTCTGCGAGGGGATTCATGATTAAATAATATTCCATTACAAGCAAAAAGTCCGTATGCTTCCCGATAATTCTTAACAATCCAATAAGAATAAAGTTTTGCTACACCATATGGACTTCTGGGATAAAAAGGTGTGTTTTCTGTTTGGGGTGTTTCCAGTGCCTTACCATATAATTCGCTAGTTGAAGCTTGATAAAATTTTGTTGTCAGTTTCGTATCCTTAATGGCATCAAGAAATCTTAATACGCCGATTCCATCAACTTCGGCCGTATATTCAGGTACTTCAAAAGACACTTTTACATGTGATTGGGCAGCCAGATTATAAATTTCATCTGGTTTTACTTTTTCTAATATTCTATTTAAATTACTGGAATCTGTCAGATCACCATAATGAAGTTTTATTTTTGGTTTGTTTGACATATCCTTTATATATTCATCAAGATAAAGATGCTCAATTCGTTTTGTGTTAAAAGAAGATGCCCTACGAATAATGCCATGAACCTCATATCCTTTTTCTAATAATAATTCAGCGAGATACGACCCATCCTGACCTGTGATCCCTGTTATTAATGCTTTTTTCATTTTGTAACCCTCTATCTTTTATTCATTATTTGATATAATGAGAAAACAAATATTTATTTCCTTTTTGAACGATTAAACAAATCATTTTTCAGATTGATTGCTTCCAGAAATGTCGTCCGATTGATTAAATATTGCATCAGAACATATACTCCTGCAGTGACAGTCAGTCCCAACAGAAGGAACAGCCATAGTGAATCGATGTACAGTGTGCTGAAAAAACCGGCAGTTCCCGCAATGACCATTGATAGAAGAATCTTCCAGATATCATTCATCTGTCTAAAAAAACCATAATCGATGTACTTTCCCGTAAAATAAGTATTGATTAGAACAGAAATAAATGTTACCACTACTTCCCCAAGCAGTATGTACATGATTCCGTACCGGAAAGTAATGATAATACTAATAATCCTCAATGTGTTCTTGATGATCGACAAGGTGAAATTCAGTTTACTCTTACCCAATGAAAGTAGAATTTTAACATTCACAACATTCATTGGATAAATTATCCCTATAAGGCATAATATCTGAAGAAATGGTATCATCGGAGCCCATTTCTCTGTTAGGAACAGGATCACAAATGGTTTGGCAACCACAATTAATGCTGCCATGATTACTGCCATGAGTAGCATGGTTTGCTGGAGGAATTTCTTAACCATATTCCGGAGCCTTGGGATATTTGACTGAACCTGAGAAAATACAGGAAAAATCACTACTCCGATAGAAGCTGTAATTTGCCTGGATGATAAACGCTGCATTTTTTTTGCCTGGGTATAATATCCCAATTGTGTAAGTGGGAAAAATTTACCGATAACTAGAACATAAATATTATCAAATATCTTTTCAAAAATGGCACCAAATAAAATCCAAGATCCGAATTTGAACATTTCCCTGAACGATTTCCGCGAAAAAATGAATGAGGGTGTCCACTTGGTCGTTATCCATAGTCCAACTGTGATCAACAAGCGTTCGGATAAATTCAATATGACCAAGCTCCATACACCAAGTCCATACCAAGCAGCACCCACTCCCAATAATCCCGATAGAGTGATTGAGATCAGTGATATCTTCGATTTGCGTTTAAAATCAACCGCACGTACCAATTGGGATATCTGGATAATACTGAACGCGTTTATAACAATAACCAAGCCCATAACACGTGTCAATTTGAGAAGGATTGATTTTTCATAGAAATTCGCGATCACCGGTGCCAAGAACCACAGTAATACGTATAAGACAATACTTATAAGTAAATTTGTATAGAATACTGTATTTGCATCCGCATCGCTTACTTCTTTTTTCTGGACATATGCTTGTCCGAAACCACTGTCAATAAAAACCTCAGCAATCAGAAAGAATACTATCATAATTCCGATAATGCCAAACTCTTCAGGCGACAGCAAACGTGCCAGTACAATACCGACAATGAATTTGATCCCCTGAATGCCAAAGCGTTCGATCAGGTTCCATGTAACCCCTTTGATCGCTTTGGTTTTCATTTCTGATTGCCTCAATGCTTTTCCTTGTTTATTATAAGCTTGCAAATTCGCCTGACATCCTTAAGTGATAATTCGGGGTATATCGGCAGACAAAGAACTTGTTGTGCAACGCGTTCGGCTACTGGAAGTCCTTTAGGAGCGGCTGACGAAAGCGAGGCGTACATCGGGAAATGGCTTATTAAAGGATAAAAATACCTTCTTGAAAATATATTGTTTGTCTTCAGCATTTCGTAAATTTGGTCCCGTGACCTGCCATCATAAGCCTCGTCGATAAGAATGGGATAATATGAATAATTTTGACTTATTTTTTCATCATTATGAGGTAAAGTAATACCTTGAACATTATAAAGCAATTGGTCATAGAGATCACTTATTGTCCGTCGTTTTTCAATAGTATCGTCAAGATACTTTAATTGCAATAGTCCCATAGAAGCTTGAACTTCATTCATTTTTGCATTTATACCTGTATCAACAACACTTGTTTCTCCCTGAATACCAAAATTTTTCAGATCGCAAATTTTTTGTTTCATTTCCGGTGTATGGCAAATCACAGCTCCACCTTCGAAAGTGTTAAAGACTTTAGTAGCATGAAAACTTAAGATCGAAAGATCTCCCCATTGTAATATACTTTCCCCATTTTTTCTTACATGAAAAGCATGGGCTGCATCATAGATAAGTTTTAAATCATGTTTACGGGCAATTTCCTTTAATCTGATATTATCACAGGGCTTTCCATAAACATGAACGGGCATGATGGCAGTGGTATTTTCAGTTATCATGTCCTCGACCTTATTAGGGTCCAGATTAAACGTATCAGGATCAATATCTGCAAACACCGGTGAACAGCCATTCCAGCTTATAGCATGAGATGTAGCCACGAAAGAAAAGGGAGTTGTAATTACCTCATCCTTAATATTAAGTGCTTTGAGAGCTAAAATTAAGGCAAAAGTTCCATTAGAACACAATGCAACATGCTCAACACCCAAAAATCCTTCTAGCTCACTTTCAAGCTGCTTATGGAATTTCCCGTTGTTCGTAAGCCATTTATCTTCCCAAATAGACTCTAGGTAGGGAATAAACTCACTTAATGAAGGAAGAGAAGGCTGTGTTACGTTTATTTTTTTATTTTTCAAAATTCTACTCAAAGATTTAAAAGATATTGGCCATAATCGTTTTTACCCATTTCTTTTCCGGCCTCTTTCATCTTCTCTTTTGTGATATATCCTTTTCTCCAGGCAATTTCTTCAAGACAAGATACTTTAAGTCCCTGTCTTTTTTCAATTGCTTGAACATACATGGTTGCATCTGCCATTGCTTCATGAGTGCCGGTATCTAACCACGCAAAACCTCTTCCCATGATCTGCATTTTGAGTTGTTTTTTTTGAAGATAAGCATGAATAACTGAAGTTATCTCCAGTTCTCCTCTTTTTGATGGTTTAACTTTTTTTGCTATCTCAATTACTGAATTTGGGAAAAAATATAAACCAACAATAGCATAGTTACTTTTGGGCTTTTCCGGTTTCTCTTCAATAGAAAGTACACCCCCCCCCTCATCTCGCTCGGCTACCCCATAACGTTCCGGATCTTTCACATAATAACCAAATATACCGGCAACGCTCTCATCCTTCGTTTTTCCAACAGTTTTCTTCAACATCTGCGGCAAACCACTACCATAAAAAATGTTATCTCCCAATATCAAACAAACATTCTGATCACCAATAAAATTTTCACCCAATATAAAAGCTTGGGCCAATCCGTCAGGAGACGGTTGAATAACATATGAAAGGGATATTCCCCATTGAGATCCATCACCTAATAATCGTATAAAAGCATCTTGCTCTTCCAGGGTAGTTATGATAAGAATATCAGTTATACCGGCCAACATAAGCGTTGAAAGCGGATAATAGATCATCGGTTTATCATATACTGGTAGTAATTGTTTGCTTACGCCCTTTGTCAAAGGGTATAAACGTGTACCGGAGCCTCCGGCAAGTATAATGCCTTTCATAATAAGTCCTTTATATTATTACAAGTCATTTTTATGTTTATATTTTCTTGTAAATTTTGTTTAAAAATGTCGAGTTGTTGAGGCGTTGAGAAGTCGAGAAATCTAGTTAAGCGATTTGTGAAGTGCGTTTAATTGATTTGATATTTGATATGCTTCATATTTAATATCATCAAGCTCTTTATTATTCATGTATTTCAAATCATAAGCCAGGTAAGCATGACTTAAAACTTCCATTAGGCTCCCATATGAAATTTGTACAAAACGAGCAAAATCCTTTTTGGAGAACCTTGATGAACCTTCAGCTATATTGGCAGTTACAGAAACTGTCGCACGGCGAATTTGACTGATCAAACCAAATTTCTCATCACTTGGGAAATTCATGCTTAATTTATAGATTTTTGTTGAAAATATGCGTGAATTTTTCCATACTTTTAGTTTTTCAAAACCATATACATGTCCTTTTTCGTCCATATTTACCCTCTTCTTTCTTTTTATAGTCCCTTCGACAAATCAACCCCTCGACTCCTCGACTCCTTATCTTTTCCTATACATTTTTTTGTAATATTTTTGGTACTCTTTGTTGATCACTCTGTTCATCCATTCTTCATTATCAAGATACCAATCAATAGTTTTTTCAAATCCGCTTTTAAAATCTTCATCCGGCTCCCAAGCTAATTCCTTTTGTATCTTTGATGCATCAATTGCATACCTAAGATCATGACCCGGCCTGTCTTTAACATATGTGATCAACTTTTTGGATTCGCCCTCATCTCTACCTAGTTTAGAATCCATTAATTTGCATAATAATTTTACAAGATCAATATTGGTCCATTCATTCTCTCCACCAATATTGTAAGTTTCACCGATTCTTCCTTTATGAAATATCATATCAATAGCCCGGACATGGTCCTCAACATAGAGCCAATCTCTTATATTCTCTCCTTTGCCATATATGGGCAGGGGTTTATTGGTCTTAATATTATTTATCATCAGTGGAATGAGTTTTTCAGGAAACTGATTTGGTCCATAGTTGTTTGAACAATTACTGATCACTATAGGTAAACCATATGTATTTGAATATGCTCTGACAAAATGATCAGAAGATGCTTTGGATGCCGAATAGGGCGATTTTGGATCATAGGCTGTCTCTTCAGTGAACAAACCTTCTGTTCCCAAAGCACCATACACCTCATCAGTGGAGATATGATAGAATATCTTATCTTCAAAAGAATCCTTCCAGGTTTCTTTTGCAGTATTCAATAAATTAACTGTTCCAAAAACATTTGTTTTTATAAATGCCGAAGGATCCTCAATAGATCTGTCAACATGAGATTCCGCCGCTAAATGTATAACAGCATTAATCGAATATTTTAAGAAAATATCTTCTATAAGATCTTTATCACAGATATCACCCTTGACGAATTCATAATTATCATACTCTTCAATTTCTTTCAAATTTTCAAGATTCCCCGCATAGGTAAGCTTATCTAAATTTATTATTTTGTATTCGGGGTATTTATTAACAAACAGGCGCACAACATGCGATCCAATAAATCCGGCCCCACCCGTGATAAGTACATTTTTTTTATTCATGATCTCACTTTATTTTGATCTAAGTAAATCATTATATTTTTACAGAATGGTAAAAATTCCATTGCATTATTTTTAGAATAACGCCTTCGGCATAATCAGTCCCATTAAACCGACCTCTTATTTATGAGAAAACAATTGTTTGCCGTTATTTTGTTATCCTCTTTTTTACTTTATTACAAATCTTATTAATATAAGAAATTCCATAAGAAAAACGAAGTGAATTTAGTAGTTTTTATCAAGAGTTTTACGTGCTTTTTTCTAATACAGTTGATTAAAAACCATTAAGATATTTTTTATTTATCAGAGCAATTCTATCAGATATTATTAATTTTTTGGAGGGAGTTTTTATCAATTTCCACTGATATGATTTTCCCTAATTGTTCGATGGAAATATAGAGTCTAATTTGATTTTTATTTTTCAATACTTTCCCTTCAATTCCAGCAAAAACCCCGCGTGTTATCCTAACCGCGTCTCCTTGAGTAAATTTGAAGCCATTTTCCACTTTAAGGGATTCTGAGTTTTTTAACATCAAAAGGATGGTTTGTATCTCTTCGTCTCTAATAATTGCCGGTTTATTACCGAACTGCACAAATGCGCTAACTCCCTGTTCCTCAAGAATATAGTATCTCATATTAATTGCAGTTTTAATAAAAAGATAGCCGGAAAACAATGGTATCTCAATACACTTAACTCTATCTGACCATTTATTGATCTTTTTTAGAAGGGGTAAAAAAATCTCGTAATTTTCGGATAATCGTTCCGCAACTACTTTTTCATGTCGGGGACGCACACGCAGGACATACCATTTTTTATCATTGTCGTTCATTTAACCTACCTGGTAGATAATAATTTAAATACATTGATCGTAAGACTTGTAGAAGGTTTAGGGGTTAGGGGTTAGGGGTTAGAATCTATCTTTCGACAATTAAACATTCGATTTCTCGACTCCTCGACAACTCGACCTATCGACTCTTCGACTTCTTTAATGACTTGGATGTTCAATACTTGCCGTAAGAATACTTTTATGCATTGTAACTACAAAAGCACCGGCCTTTTGAGAATAAATTGGTTCGGGGTTGCCATTTTCAATACAAGCATCGTTCATTCTTTTAAAACCGGTTCCCCAGTTATCTACAAGACCCAAACTTTGGAA
>JAYEJI010000070.1:0-3791 GCA_034660515.1 Fidelibacterota bacterium | reverse complement strand
TATTGGTAATGGATTAATGATCATTGCCGAGTATATGGGGGATGTAATCCGAACGGAAGTTGATCTTGGAAGCGGAGAAGATCATTCGATCACTTTCCTGAATTTTGCGGGATTAATGTTAAATTATCCGCTTGGGATCTTTGATTCGATAGGACTCATGGGCTTTATGGATCTGGATAATACCAAAATTTACACTTATCTGTTCTGGCAACGTCAGTACGATAATCTTAGTTTACGTCTTTCGGGTGCTTTGACGAATTTTGATCAGGATGCAACCTTATTTCCGGGACAATCGACAGGCGGTTCTTTGGGAAATATGATCCAATTAATGGCTATTTACGATTTTAAGATAAACATAATAAAATAAATATTTTCTAAAACAGAAAAGGAGAAGAGATATGAGTAAATCACTCATTAATATTGAAGGTCTGGTAAAGCGTTTCCCGATGGGAAACCGGGAATTTACGGCCTTGGATGGTGTTGATCTCAATATCAAGCAAGGAGAATTCTCAGGACTTGTTGGTCCTTCCGGCTCAGGAAAAACAACGATCCTGAATATCGTTGGTTCACTTGATATTCCAAGTGAAGGGAAAGTAGAAGTATTAGGGAATGATATTGCTACATTGACGCCTAAAACAGCAGCAAAACTAAGAAATAAACACATTGGTTTTATTTTTCAAACCTATAACCTTTTGCCGGTATATACTGTGTATGAGAATATAGAATTACCGCTTTTATTACTTGCTTATGATAAGGCGAAACGTGAGAAAATGATAATGGATGCCTTGGAATGGGTCGATTTGGTGGACAAGCGTGATTCACGACCTTCGCAATTATCCGGGGGTGAATCACAGCGTGTTGCGGTTGCACGGGCTATGGTCAAACGGCCGGAGATCGTTCTCGCAGATGAACCCACAGCTAACCTTGATTCTAAAAACTCTTTCAATATTTTGTCCATGATGGAAAATCTCAATAAGGAATTAAAAACAACCTTTTTATTTGCAACCCATGATGAAAAGGTCATGAAATACCTGAGACGCAAAGTTTCACTCGTTGACGGTAAAATTGCCAAGGATGAACGCATTAAATAAGGTGATCTTATGTTAACAATGAAATTAGCAATAAAAAACCTCTTACACAGCGGTCTGAAAACCTGGTTAAATATCTCAGTTCTTACCATAGTGTTTATCATGATCCTTTTTTTACAGGGATTTTATTCCGGAATGTTCAATCAAATCGAGCATAATATGATCGAATATGAAGTTGCCGGCGGACAATATTGGCATGAAGATTATGATCCGCATAATCCCTTGAGTATTGATGACAGTTATGCAAAGATCGATGCTTTTAGATCAGCGATCAATAAGAAACAGGCTGTCCCTATTTTGCTTCGCAGCGGTGCGATGTACACAGATAACGGTATGAGGGGTATTCTGATAAAAGGGATCGATCGCAATCAAACACTGCTTAATGTTCCCACATCGATCCTGCATGAAAATACCGGTATCATGTCAGCTTATATTGGTAAGATCACGGCAAAACAGGCCGATCTTCATAAAGGAGATATGGTCATGATCCGCTTTCGGGATCGTCACGGGGTGAACAATGCCGTTGAGGTATCGATCGATTCGATCATGAATGTACCCTTGCAATCCATTGATGTAGGACAGATATGGGTTGACCTGGAACACCTGCAAGAATTGTGCGAAATGGATGGGCGGGCAAGCATGTTAGTCGTAGATGGTCTCTTGGAGAAGGAGATCAAGAACTGGGAATACCAGGGTATGGACGTCATGTTCGCAGATCTGGCGGCTTGGCAAGCCCAGGAAATGACCGGCGCTTATATGATGCTTGGGATATTTCTTGGATTGGCGATGCTTGCCATTTTTGATACTCAGATCCTTTCGATCTTCAGACGAAAGAAAGAAATTGGTACGCTGGTTGCAGTTGGGATGCGCCAACAGGAAGTTGTCTGGCTATTTACGCTGGAAGGAATACTGGTAGGTATATCTTCCATTCTTGCCGGTTCGGCAGTTGGGATCCCACTTTTGTTGTTCTTTCAAAAGAACGGTATTGTTTTGGGCAATACCATAGAAGATCTTAACATGAATATTGCGAATATCCTTTATCCTGAATGCTCCTGGAATGTGATACTTAACGTCTCGATCGCCGTATTGCTTATCGTTGCTGTGGTTAGTTTTCTTGCTTCCAAACGAATCGCAAAAATGAATATTGTTCAAATATTGAAAGGGAAGTAGATCCCTTTGTTTTTAAGATATACGACTGAAAGGAGTATATAAATGTTTAAATTTTTAGTTAAAGGCCTATTTCGTGACCCTTCGCGCTCACGCTTTCCGGTCATTATTGTCTCCATAGGAATATTCCTTGTGGTTTTCCTGCAAGCTTTCATGATGGGGATGATCAAGGATATAATCAATACCACTGCAAAAATGGGCAGTGGGCATTTTAAGGTCATGACCCGGGCTTATGAAAAACTGTCATCTGTTGTTTCAAATGATCTTGCGATCATGGATGTAGATATTATGCTGGAAGATCTAAGAGAGGAATATCCTGACATCACTTGGACTCCCAGGATCCGTTTTGGCGGATTGATCGATATTCCCGATGAGAATGGTGAAACCCGCATTCAGGCACCGATTGCAGGACTGGGTGTCGATCTGCTGACTCCGGGTAGCATAGAATTGGATAATTTTAACTTTTCAGATACCTCAGTCATTGAAGGAAGAATGCCGCAAGAACCTAATGATATCCTCTTAAGTGCAAAATTTGCCAGGCAGGCCGGTGTGAAGATCGGAGATCAAGCAACATTGGTCGGTGCAACCATGTATGGATCAATGACTATTCATAATTTCACGGTTTGCGGGCTTGTTGAATTTGGTGTTTCAGTTATGGACAAAGGTACACTCATCGTTGATATCGAAGGTGCCCGTCAGGCACTGGATATGAACAATTGTGCCGGTGAAATTCTTGGTTTCTATGAAGATATGAATTATGGTGATCGCAGAGATGAATCGGATGATCTGAGAGAGGCATATAATGCAAAATATTCCGATGAAAATGATGAATTTTCACCCATTATGCTGAATTTTATGGATCAAAATGAAATGCGTTCACTGATGGCAATGATGGATAGTGCCATTTATGGCATGCTATTTCTTTTTATGCTCGTGATGTTTATTGTTCTTTGGAATGCCGGTTTATTGAATAGTATTCGTCGTTATTCTGAAGTCGGATTGCGATTAGCGATTGGCGAGGGGAAACGACACCTGATCAACAGTTTGTTGCTTGAATCTCTTGTTGTCGGATTTGTCGGTTCTATTATCGGTACATTATTAGGTTTGGCTTTGTCCTGGTACTTCCAGAAATATGGTTTGGATGTTGGATACGCCATGGAGAGTTCATCCATTATGTTTGCAAACGTATTTCGCGCAAAGATTACGGCACAAACCTTTTATATCGGCTTTATTCCCGGTATGACGGCGACCTTCCTAGGTACTTTAATGGCTAGCCGGGGAATCAAGAAACGTCAAACCGCTCAATTATTCAAAGAACTGGAAGTGTGAAATGAACGCAAAAATAATAACAACATTGCTTTTATGTACAGTGATGGTTGCTTTCGCAGCCTATCCGGATGGGGATGAACTTCTTAAGAAGATGGATAAGGTTATGGCTTCGGATACTCAGAAACTTACCTCGAAAATGATTATCAATACGAACCGTGGATCAAGAACGATCGAAACTCGCTCCTATACCAAGGGAGAGGACTATTC
>JAYEJI010000069.1:0-3864 GCA_034660515.1 Fidelibacterota bacterium | reverse complement strand
TGAATGAATAATAGTGCGGCTCAGTTGTTGTTCCGGCACCTTTGATCGAAGCGATGACCTCGTCATCTCTATAAATGAGAAATCGGGCATTATCGATCTCTGAAGCTGTTTGCCAGTCCAACTTAACCCCCGAACCGTTCTGTTCGGCAGTAAAATTGCTCAATGTAATGGGTAAGGCGTTCTCCGTATAGACATAGCGAATTTGTGCGTTAGATAAATAGGTTTTCTTAAAAGTTAAATTATTTGTACTGGTTGTATTTCGGACTTTCATCGTGATGGTTGAATCTATGTGATCCACTTTAAATATTGCATTACCGGATACTGCACCAATATCAGTTTCATCTGCTAAACGACGGAGCGTTGTAAACTCGGGATGGATATAGGAGCCAATAAAGATACCCAATTCAATATCATCACCTGAAGTGTTGGCCGTTGTCAGTGATGCCGCATAATCTAAAAAATAAAATCCGCTCGTTGCTTGCAGGGATGGTGTATATACATTACTGGCAAAAGACCAGCCATATGCCGTATCATTCGTAAAAGTACCAACGGTTGTCCATTCGCTTTGCGTAGTGATCGTAACAGTCTGATCACTTGTGATCTTCGATCCCGCATAAGAAACAGATGTTGAATCAACGATCTTATATAAAGAGACCGTGGATTTTTTCATGATCAAATCTAGTTTTTTAGTGCTTTGGGCACCTTCAATGCTTATCGTACTTCCAGAAGAAATGGACACAATACCGGCTGCTGAAATATTGCCAATATCGCTATCACCTGTTTTGCGTACAGCAAGAGCGTTTATCGAAGTTGTCCCATCTTTAACAATATCAAAAGAACAATCAACAGGTGTAGCTCCAGATTTGTCACCGGTAAAGCTTGCGGATAATACAACAAGATAAGTCCCCGCGGCACTTGTACCGGCGGTTAACTCACTATTTGATACGGTCCAATCGCTCATTTCATCAAATGCTGCGTAACCTGTAAGTTTTACGAATGTGCCGGCAGGATCGGATAAGTTCGCATAAGTTTGATCCGAAGAGATATGCATACCGCCATAGTAATTCACAGATGTTTCTGCAACTCGAGCAACAACGACCTGAGCATGAACGGGTGTAAAGCTTTGTGCAGCAGCATTTGCTTTAACTTGAAGTTCTATCGTATTTGTTTTCGAGATCTGGACTAATATAGATCCGGATACATTACCCTTATCTCCATCTCGGCCCGTTCCGATAGTTCGGTTAAAGATCGGTTCTGTCGGATCGGCACCGGCTATTGAAATGCCCACACTCCAATCAGCCGCATCAGCGCCAAAACTCAATGAATATTTAATCAGATATAACCCTTCTACTGCATCTGTATTCGCGGCAGTTAAAGTATTGCCGGCATAAGACCAATTGGTAGAGCTGACTGTCGATGAGAAGGTTCCGATAGTTGTCCATGTGGTACCTATCGTTGACGAGGATGATCCGTTGGAAATGTACATAAATCCGTATTCTTGAGAAAATAAAGGCAGGGTACAAAATAAAAGAACAAGGAATAAACATCCCTTGGAAAATATTTTATAATACGATCCTGCTTTCAGATAAACCACTTTTTGAAAGAGAGCTTGAAGCATAATGATCCTAATATCTTTCATTAAAGATAATATAAATATTTTTATATGTCCAGAAAAAAAAAATTATAAAAAAAACCGTAATACTCTGTTTTTTAGTGTTTTACGTTATTTGTTTATTCTATATCAACATACCAATATACCTCTAGAAGAAAACTTTCATTTATTTTATCCTTCCTGTTGGTGTGTTAACAATATTTCCTGAATCCCTATTTCATTACCTGATCGTACGCATACAAAATAAACAATTAATGACTTAAATCAGGAGATCCCCGCCGAAGCGAGGATCCCCCTATTGCCTGAAAGGTGACAATAACATTTATTAAGTCGTCGAGTTGTTGAGTTGTTGAGTCGTCGAAACTCTTTACTCTTTACTCCTTACTCCCTGCTCTTTACTCGTAACGCAGGGCTTCTATGGGATCCAATTTAGCGGCTTTATAAGCCGGGTAGGAACCGAATATAAGAGCAATTGTCGAGCAAACCACCAAGCCAATGATTGCCCAATCCCAGGGAAATACAACGGATATTTTCATCGCTACCGCTACAAGATTTCCCGCTATGATACCAATAATGATACCAATAATTCCTCCCATTTCAGTCAGTATTAATGCTTCCAGCATGAACTGACCTAAAATATCTCTGCTTTTTGCTCCCAGGCTTTTTCGTATACCGATCTCGCGTGTTCGCTCCGAAACGGTTACCAACATAATATTCATAATACCGATACCTGATGCCAATAGAGCAATGGATGCAATAATGGCTGCAGCGATCTTGATCGCAGCGGTCATTTGATTGAAGTTGTCGATCAGTGAAGCATTGGTCCAAAGTTCAAAACTGTTCTCTTCGTCAAATTTATCTCTTCGAATAAGTCGAAGTTCATTGATCACTTCTTGTTTACCTTCTTCAAATTGTTCTTGATCAACGACTGAAAAACAATAATTAAGAGAGGTAAAACCGGCCTGTCCATAATATTTAAAATAGGTTGTGAGCGGTATATAGGCATAGTTGTCCTGTGAATTTCCAAAACGCTGTCCTTTACGTTCAGCGAGACCGATCACACGATATTTCACTCCGTCAATTTTTACATCTTCGCCAACCGGGTTGCGATTGGGAAACAATATATCTACAATATCATAACAGAGAACAATAACATGAGATCCGTTTTTTTCATCTATCTGCGTGATCATACGCCCCAGATCAATATTTAGGTTATTCGTGAATTCCCAGTTATGGGTAACCCCGGCAAGCACAACATTTTGTTTTGTTTCTTTATCTTTATAGCGAATTACCTTATTGTAATTCCAGTCTTCCGCAGTTGCATAATCAACAATCTTAAGTTTTGCCGTTAAGCGTTCGAAATCTTTGTAATCCAAATTTTTCCGGCTATGATATTTCCAGCGCGTATTACCCATATTCATATTCGGATATTTTTGAACCTGGAAAGTACCCGCACCCAAACCATTCAAGTTCTCTTCTACGGTTTGCTGAAGAACATTGATCGCGGTCATCACCCCGATGATAGAAAAAATACCTATCACCACACCGAGTAAAGTAAGAAAAGATCGTAATTTATTTTGACGGATCGATGATCGTGCCGAGCGATATATTTCTTTAAAATTCATTTATTGTCCTTTATTCGTATCTCATTGCTTCGATGGGATCTAATTTCGCTGCCTGACTGGCCGGAACAATACCTGAAAGGATACCGACGCCAATCGAAACACAAATCGCAGTTAAAACAAGTCCCAATGACATACTTGCTACAAAAAATTTATTTACAATCCCTACCAATAATGAGGTCAGGCCAAGTCCGATCAACCCTCCGATCAAGGCGATGATAACTGCCTCAAAAAGGAATTGTATAAGAATGACCCAACGTTTTGCACCCAGTGCTTTTCGAATACCGATCTCTTTGGTTCTTTCTTTAACACTCACGAACATAATGTTCATAATACCAATTCCGCCAACAAGGAGTGAAAGTGCCGCAATACCGATACCAACAGCAGCGATACTGGTTTTAATTTTACCCAGTTCATCCTCCATGGCTGCCTGTTGATTGATCGCAAAATTGTCTTTTTCCCGGGGGCGCAGCCCGCGAAGGCCGCGAGTAATTGAACGAACCTCTTCCAGAGCATAATCTTTATCAAAACCTTCTCTGATCTTTAAGGATATTGAAAGCCATTGAGAACGGCCAAAGACCGTCTTAAGTGTTTGAAATGGGATCACAGCCATATTATCGATACTAAACA
>JAYEJI010000068.1:0-3870 GCA_034660515.1 Fidelibacterota bacterium | reverse complement strand
TGCCTGATGGCACCTCGTTTTGGTGATTTCGTATATTTCCTGATCATCAAATAGTCTTTCCCCTTTTGTCCGTTGCTTGAAAAAAGTCATCTGACAGGTTGCTGCGAGAGAAGGGTTCGGGTGTATTTCCCAGACGGTTGCGCCACAAAGATCGTTAAAGCTTTTTTGGAGATACTTGCAAGAGTGGCAAAAAGCCGGTGCGCCGTCCGAACAGGGGGAAAGGAGATGTGAGGACCCTTCCGGAATTTCTTGCCGGGCTAACCGGCCTCCGGAATCACACGGCGATATTAAAAATTGTATCTTGTCATCGGTTTCGCCGATGGGTGCAATATTACCCGCCGGCTGGTTTCGCCAAAAAGAGATGAATTCAGCAAAAATATCTTTTTCATTGCCTTGTAAAAAATCCTTTGCATAGGGGGACATTAGAAATAAAGCCGATTCCTCAAGGATTTTATCAAGAAATGCTTCTCCCGCATCAAACCGAATTCTTCCCATAATCATGGCCAGCCAGTTGAGATATCCATAGCAAAGTCCCTGATGACCAACAGACATGGTGTTAAGCAAAGAATGCAACCGGTCCACATTGCCGGCCTCTAAGGCTTCTATCGCCATATCTGATAATGGCCGACTTTCTAATTCAAGTTCTTGTGTCAAGCGACAATTATATTTTCTCTTCAACGACAATTAGAATTCCCGTTTTTCTATCCTCCTAACACATTATTTATATTAAAAAATACTTGTAAAATTCATTTTATCATATATTTTACATTCATCCTTCCGGAGGATAGGGCAACGCTGGGGAGCGACCCGAGCGCCGTGAGGATGACCGAGGTATGAGGGCCGTATTTTAAAGTGCGGCCCTTTACTCTTAATGTTCTCATACATTGGTCCATAATGCGTTAAACCCCGGGGGCTTGGGGGCTGGCCCCCAAATATAATGACAAAATTCCTTTTATTCATAATGATCTGTTCAGCCATGAGTCAAACAATACGGGCAATCGTTCTTTCAGCCGGCGTCGTCCACAATTCGAAATGACAACCAAAAATTGACCACCCTAAACCATGTATAAAGTTTATGCGGATGTTCACCGGCAAACATATCGCCGGCTTTTATTCGTATTGATCTCTCATTTCCCTTGCTCTGATCGGGTCATAGCCAATATCAACTCTGGATATGTCGTAAATTAGAAACGGATAGGTATAGTTAAGTTCGCTGATCAAAAGCCCCCCTTCCAATCGGTTATCTTATGAATATCACGACTATCCGCGGCGGTATCAAACCATGTCGTATTTTAAGCCGTAAATACCGCCTCTATAGTCTCATTTCGGCCTTTTTGTTCCATTCGTTTTATCTCCTTTTTTCCGTCACTTTTAAACTTTGTCCTCATCGGTTCTCCCGTATTTTTTATTACTTCTGTTTTTTTGAGCCTGCTCCATTCGGTAACTGGTTACATTTAATTCCAGAACGACACTGTGATGAACCAACCGATCGATAGCTGCAGCGGCGGTCATTGGATCTTTAAAAATCTGTTCCCATTTGGAAAACGGTAAGTTGCTGGTTATCATCAGGCTTGCACGTTCATAACGATCGGCCAGGAAGGTAAACAGTACTTCCATCTCTTCACGGCTCTGCTGTACGTAACCGATGTCATCGAGTATGACCGCGTTATATCGTGACAGTTTTTTAAGCAGTTTGGCCATGACAAGGTCCCTTTTGGCGATTAACAAATCCTGTACCAGCTGGCTGCAGGAGATAAAAAGGACACGTTTACCCTGTTCGATAAGTTCATGACCGATGGCACATAACAGATGAGTTTTGCCACTTCCCGGATTGCCAAAGGCTAAAATATTCTCGGATCGATCCAGGAAGGAGCCATCTTTTAAAACATTTAAATGGGTGGCCACCTTGGTTGGCAGACGTTTTTTATCAAAGCTGTCTAACGTCTTAGAAGGTGGCAGTTTAGAATCGCGAAGGTTGCGAGCCGTACGGTTTTGCCGCCGCACCTCACACTCGAGTTTTAACAGTTCAAGAAGATATTGCTCGTAACTGAACGATTCCTTTCGCGCCTGAGCGGCAAACTCCTCATAACAACTACGTATTGCGGACATATGAAGCTGCTTTAGACAAGTGGCAATTTCTTCCTTGATATTCAACATAATGCCACCTCCTGCAACAGCTGGTCATAGCAGGTCAAATCCACCGCCGAGATGTGCACTTCGGTGGCCGTCGGAACAGGTTCATTGGACTGCATCAACGCTTCAACCTGTTCATCGGTGATCTCCATATTTCTGTCGATCAGTACCCTTAAAATGTCGTCGACTTCTGTTTCATTTTTTCGGGCCGCCAGGTATAAAATATTCAGATACTGTTTGGCGGCTCTTTTCAAGGTGTGGCGTTTTTTGAGGCTGTCGTAAGCAATCCGGAAGCGGCTGGTCGGGAACAGATCGTCGCGATAACGGTAATTTTCAAATGCGCCGGGTTTGCGAACCAGGCTATCAATAATGTGTCGATAGTTTATGGTATGTTTATCCTCACCCCGAAGTCGTGGCAGCGTATCGACTCTTTTTTGCCCGTACCATATTTCCAGGTGGTCCATATAAAGACGGAGCTTAATGCTTTCACCAATCAGTCGACTATCGACCGAATAAACATTCTTATTGGCCCGGATGGTGCTGCTGGGACCAACCGTTACCGTCATCTTTTTACATGACTCAATGCGGCCCTTGGGCAACCGGTGCAAAACTGCCTGCTCCTGTAAAAAACGGTCCTTGCGGCCGGCATTGAGTTGTCTAATCAGCTTATGCAAAAATTGATCGTATTCATTACGATCTGTAAAATCCCGGCTGCCTCTCAAAAGCAGGGCTTGATCTAGTGCCCTTTTAAACCGATGGTGGCGCTGTTCCACATCGCCGTTCTCATGGGGACTGGCCGGATTGGTCTTGCAGCCTTTGATTCTATAGTGATCTAAAAGATCCTGGTAGCGTCGCGTAAATTCTTCCGGGTGGTCGGTCTTTTGAACAGCCGTCGTCAGACAGTCCGTCCGGTGCATCTCAGGAACACCACCTAACTTCCATAAAGCGTTCTGAAGCCCCTGGCTTAGACTTTCAAAACTTTCTGAAAAACATATGGTTCCCGTCTCCCAATTGGAATAGGTTAAAACAAAATGATAAATCATGTGATCAAAGGGATGACCGCCGATGGTTACCTCTATCTTGTTCATGCGGGTAAAGTCCGATTGAGCTAGTTGGCCTGGCTTATGAACCTGGGTGAAAAAAACTTCCTTCGGCGGTCCTGCCGATGCACGCCATGCCTTAATGCTTCTTTGCAGTGTGCGAAGTTGACCGTCGGAAAATTGTCCCGGATTTTTTCGCTGAAGATCCTCGAAAATGGTCTTGGCCTCTAAACCCGGATTTATTTCTAACATCGATTTAATCCTTTGCCAGACATCTTCAAATGGGTCTTCCCGTGTCCGCCATGTGTGTTGTTTCTCCAGTTCACTGGGCAGCTTGCCCAGTATGCGATACTTGCGGGCGGTCTTTTCATCTATCCCCGCCTTGGCTGCTACAATCCCGAAATTCTTTTCTGTCTGTACCAATTTGAATAACCTCCTTGCCTGTTGGTCTGTAACCATCCAAATTTCTCCTTTTCATTGACGATTTGGACAGTATTACCATTTTTTCTCAACTTTTAATTTCGGGAATTTTAATTGTCGTTACGTGGGTATTATAATTGTCGCTGATCACCCCGGCGAAAGAACATTTTAATTGATTACGAAACACTTGGTCATCTTTCCGGTTTCAATAATTTCGATGACTTCCAGTCAGCGCACCGACGGTGGGTTCAATCGATACTATCTGATGGTAAGACGA
>JAYEJI010000067.1:0-3875 GCA_034660515.1 Fidelibacterota bacterium | reverse complement strand
GCCGGCGCTAATACCGGTGGACTTAATCTAACCGTGGTTGCAGATTCAGCCGGTTTGACGAATGTAGGTATCTATACCGATGATGCATACACCGGTCTGCTTTATGCCGAAACGGATAGAAGGCTGACCTCTTATGAAGTATCTGCCGATATCTATATTGTAAAAGATCAGGATTCTGAAGAAGCCTTGTATAAGGGACTCATGATCAAAGGTGATCCGGTTGACATGGAATATTATCGCTTTATCTACCGGAACGCTTCATCATCAAATGGTATTCTGAAATTGCAAGGATTTAATGGTAGCTGGTTTATCAGTAAATCCTTTTATCCGGGTGTAGATTTTGATACACTTGCAACCGGTTTCCATAACTTCAAAGCTCAAGTCATTGACAATAGATTCTGGGTTTACATTGATGGTGAATTGCTGCCGGGTTGCCCGTATTTTCATCCGGAACCTGCAGTTGTAGACGCCGGTTATCCCGGGATATATGTTTACAATGCAAGCAATGGTACAGTTGCTTTTGATAACTTCAAAGTCAATGTATTCGAATATCCGCAATACATGGTTACCGCAAATGTCAATATGTCCTATATGATCCGTCGTGGCGAATTTGTTCATGCCGGTAATAGTTTAGACATTATTGGCGGTTTCAACGGTTGGGCATCAAGTATTGCCATGACTGATTCTGACGGTGACAGTGTTTACACTGCTGATCTAGGCGAAATGGAAGCTGAAACAACTTTCGAATTCAAATGCCGACGCAATGGTGCTTGGGATGATACCGAAGAATTCCCTTATGGCGGTGCAAATCGTTCATACACTGTTCTTGATATAGGTGATCAAGCAATCCCGACATTTAATTACAGTGATATTACAGAAGTTGCTATTGACGGAGTTCCGGAAAATTATGAGTTAGCTCAGAACTATCCGAACCCCTTCAACCCTGCAACCACAGTTAAATTCCAGATCCCGAATGCGGATATGGTCACGATCAGCATTTACAACGTCACTGGACGTAAAGTTGCTGAAGTGATGAATGAACATCTTGAAGCCGGTTACTACTCAATCAACTTCAACGCAAGTTCACTCCCGAGTGGCGTATATTTATATCGCCTCACAGCCGGTGAGTATATTTCCGTTAAGAAGATGACACTGCTTAAGTAAGCTGCTTAAGGAGATAAATAAAGGGCTGAGTAAAATCAGCCCTTTTTTGTTTATTATCCGATTGAGTCAATTGATTTGTCTTCCCATTGACTCAATGGCATATCAGGTCAATTGACTCAATTGGATGTTAAGTTGAATTTAAATATTGAGTCAAAATTGAGAATGTATTTATTGTTTATCCGATAAAATGCTTTGTATATTTATCAGTTAAAATTAAGGACTAAACATGAAGAAAAAATGGTTTCACAATAAGACAAGAATGATTATTCAGTTACTTGTTCTTGCACTTATTGTCGGCGCACTCATTGTCGGTGCAGTAAAAGCAAATTATACCCCTGACATGGAAAAATACTGCCCCTTTGGCGGTCTCATGTCTTTTGGATCAAAACTGAACATCGGGACGATGTCCTGTGCTATCAGTGAAACGCAGGTCTTTATTGGACTGGGTCTTGCACTTATGATCGTGCTGGTGGGAAAGCTGTTCTGCGGCTGGATTTGTCCGGTTGGGACAGTCAGCGAATGGTTCAATAAGCTCGGCGAACGCTTGGGTGTTTCATTTACTTTAAAGGGAGTACTTGACCGTATTCTCCGTTTTGGGAAGTATGTATTGCTGTTCTTTGCGGCATTCATTACCATGAACAGTTCCGAACTGTGGTGTAAAAAATTCTGTCCCTATTTCGGTCCGGTCAGCGGTTTTAATTTCGATACGGTTTTACTGCTCTCATTGTTAGCTATGGGTGCTGTTATAATCGGCTCGACCTTTATTAAAAAATTCTGGTGTAAATATTTTTGTTTTCTTGGGGCTTTGAGCAATTTGTTTGCAAATATCTTGGTCACAGGTCCGATCATACTTATTTATGTGATCCTGTTATGGGTTGGCGTAAAGATTCCGCTGTTTTGGTTCTTGCTTGTATTGATCGCAGCAACTGCATTGACCGAATCACTACGATTCAAATTTTTCTCGATTTCACCATTCAAGATCCGTAGAAGCGAAGCATCCTGTACAAGTTGCAGTGTATGTGATATCAATTGTCCTGAAGGTATTGACGTAAGCAAAGAAGATCCGATCACTCATCCCGATTGTACACTTTGTCTGGATTGTGTAAAAGCTTGTCCGGTAAATGATACATTGAAAGTAAAAGGCGGTCGCTGGATGCCTCCTGTGGCTTTGGCGATTGTGATCGCACTGGCCTTGATCATGGCAAAACAATTTCCTATGGCAACTCTTTCAGAACGTTGGGGTACTTACGGAACGGCAGATTCACTTGATCATATTGAAAAAGTTGTATTTGAAGATCTGATGTCAGTCAACTGTTACGGTTCGGCAAAATCTATGTTCAATAAAGTTTCCCGTATATCAGGTGTTATCGGCATGGACGTTTGGGCATCAAAAAATAAAGTAACCCTGTATTACGATACTGATCTAATAACCGAAACTAATGTTAAACGTGCGGTGTTTACACCCTCACGCTATAATATCAGAAAAAGTATAGCACTTGAAGATGCTTCTGAAACCCTTGTTGGTTATAGGGTTGGTGTATGGGAACTCTGGGATGGAACCGATAATGCTCACATCTATCGTCTGTTAATGGCGAATAAAGGTATTTACGGATTTTCAACCGAATTCGGAGAACCTGTTTATATCGTGGTTTATCTGGATCCCGAAGAAGTTCATCCGGAAGAGATTAAGGAATTGATTGAGGTTGAAGAGTACGAATATGAACGAAACGGTGAAAAGTTCGTTCAGGAACTCGATTTTGAACTTGAGGGAAAAGGGGAGTATGTCGATACACTTTCTTACCTTGAATATCGCAAATTGTTCTTTTCAGCTTATGACAGAATATTCAATAATTATCGCAAACAAGATCCCGGAAAAATGAATGTATTTGAGATAGATTTCCCAAATGCGGAAAACTCAACGGTTATTCGTAAAATGAGTTATCTGACCTCACATGTATCATTTGAACCGGGTACTGTACGCTTACGTACCGAATTTACCGATCATCCTATACTTCAGGTCTATTTTATGTCTGATAGTACGAACGGTGAAAATATCATGTTGCATCTTGAAAAAGAAATGTTGACATGTATGTTAAGCGATGGTTCAACCAAAGAGTATGATAATGTCTTTAAATTTAAAGGACAGTTTACGGTAAAGCCACTGAAGTAAGCTTTAATTTAAACATAAATGTAGGGAACAGGCATGCCTGTTCCCTTTCTTTTATGCGATAATTATTGTAGGAGGGAAAAAGGGAGAGAAGGAAAGATATGGAGTTGGGGAGTGGAGGGAAAGAGGAGTAAGATGTCATCTTGAGCGGAACGGAGTGAAGTCGAAAGATTTATTCATGAGTTGGTAATTTCTTACTGGAATGAAATATTCAACCCCGCTGGGGTTGTTTTTATATGGTGCTTAAATTGTGTGAATAATGTATATTATTTTAAACGAAGTGAAGAATCTATTTATAATCCGGGGTTTTGTAGCATGAATAGATCTTTCGACTGCGTCCCTTCCTACGTTGGGACTCCGCTCAAGATGACAGGTTATTTTCTTTCTATTTACGATTCGCGTCACGCGTCACGAGCCATTAAAAACATTTGCTTTCGATAATATATTTGCTATATTTCTGAGCTATTTTGGAGATTGGTATGCTTGAACAGTTACGGGATAATCTACAGACGATCTTTAAAAACTTACGGGGCCAAGGCAAGAT
>JAYEJI010000066.1:0-15291 GCA_034660515.1 Fidelibacterota bacterium | reverse complement strand
TTTCCGATGCCAATGTATTAATAAAGTGCTATATTAATCGGTAACCTATGTTACAAAACATGTATTTTTTAGGAAAAACCATGTCAATTTGTGAAATTCTTTCTAAAAACAGATTGTTCAAAGAGGTGGATGTCACCACGATCCGCCAGCTCCTTGAGGGGATCGGTTATAAAAAATTACTCTATGAAAAAGATGATATCATTGTCATGGATGGCGATTGGGTTACCGGACAATACATTATGCTTAGCGGAGAGGTCCGGGGCGAAATGAACAATTATGCAGGCAAGATCGTCAAGATCGAAGATATTAAGGGGTATCAGCTTCTGGCGCCGGCTTTCTTGTTCGGGCAGGACAATCGTTATCCGGTAGATATCATTGCCAGTAAAAAAACGGAATGTATTTTTATTGTAAGGTCGGATTTTTCAAGATTACTTCAAATGGACCTGACAGTTCAAAATAATTTTCTGGATATTGTATCAGGGAAGGCCCAGTTTTTATCAAACAAGATCAAATTTCTCGCCCTCCAGCCGATCAAGGGAAAGATAGCGTCTTACCTTCTAAAAAGAACACGTAACAGCTTATTAAACACAATTGATCTTCCCTATTCACAGGATAATCTCGCAGATCTTTTTGGTGTAACCCGCCCGGCACTGACCCGGGCCCTGAGAGAGCTTGATCAAAACAAGATCATTTGCGCAAAAGGAAAACGAATGTGTGTTTTGGATAAAGAAAAGCTTAAAAGCTTTATCCAATAAGCAAGTATTAAGACAAAAAAGCATAAAGCTTAGTCAAATACGTTATAATAAATTTTTTTCCAATCCCAATAAATGTGGTACACATCACATCTTAAAATTCAAGCTTTAATGAAATCGCATAATAGTGTAAATTTCTTGCAATGGAAACGAAATATCGAACATCATTTACACCATATCTTGAGCTTTTCGAACCGCGAGGGGTCTATATATCCGAATTGCGCTTGCAGCATGCCTGGAAAAACTCTTTGTGGCAACAAACTCGCAGTGACACAAAGGGAAGGAAGTTAAAAATACTAAGCCCGGGTCGCCATAATCACAGCGATGGTCCCGATTTTATTGATGCAAAGATAATTCTTGGCGAAAAATTGTTGACCGGAAATATAGAGCTGCATCACAAAACTTCAGATTGGTACAGTCACAGACATCATCAAGATCCGGCATATGATCATTGCATTCTTCATGTGGTTTTTCAGCATCCCGGAGGTTCGGCCGATGCAAAGTGTTCGAAGGGAAAGATTCTACCGGTATGCTATATTTGTCTTGAGGAAGTTCTGGAATTGCAACCACCCGGATCTTGTAGAATATTCAACCCCGACAATAAAACCTATTTTGATCTATTGAAAAAACAAGGATGGGAGCGTATAAAGAAAAAGATCAGATATTTTTATGATAATCGACTTCGTTTTCCAAGCGATGTAATGCTCTATTGGGGTTTGTTCAAAGCTTGCGGGTACCGCTATAACGAGGAGAATATGATAAAATTGTTTATTCAATTTCCCTGGGCCGCATATTGTGATGAGCTGTTAGATCGCCGCGATATTATCCCCATGTTAAATGAGCTTGCCGGATTTAACGGGAATGAAAATGAAACAGATCCCATACGATGGACAAGATCACGTACCCGACCTGCCCATTTCCCCCAAAAACGAGTTTCATGGTTAGGAAAACTCATGACATTATACTATCAGGCTTCGCTTTCGGGAATTCTTTATGATACATGTTGCAATAAACAGAATTTCCAGGAAGTCGTTTCAGATATTTTTACTCTTCCCGAAGCAACGACCCCGGGCCCGGGTTTGCAAAAAGAGATGTTGTTAAATACTGTTTTACCGTTATTGGAGGCCATGCGAAAAGAGAAAGGGAATAACCCGACACTGCAAAAAACAATTATACGGATCATTGAAGAAAGCAATCTCCCCAATGCTTATGGCGCAGTCATGCGGTTTCACGATAAGCACGGTATTGCCGAAAAGGACAAGCTCCAAAAAAACTGGCTTATTTCTCAGGGAGTATTGAATATCAGAGATCATTATTGTTCTCAGGGCTCTCAATTGTCGTGTCCCGTATGTCTTTTGGAAACAGGATCAAATTGACCGCGTGGACAAACCGATTAAAAATTTTCATGGTTTCATTTATTAAATCATTGTACATTCTTCGTTATGAAGAACTTATATACTACCGAAGAGTGGGCAACACTAAAAAAGCATATTGAAAAGTGGAAAGAGACCGGTCACGATCTTGTTTTCACAAACGGTTGTTTTGATATTCTTCATGCCGGACACGAAGCTTTGCTTGAATTTGCAAGAAAGCAAGGCGGGAAAACACTGGTGGGCTTAAACAGTGATAACTCGGTAAACAGACTCAAAGGCGAAGGAAGGCCCGTAAACCCCGTGATCGTCCGGGCGAAAAATTTACTGAGTACCGGATATGTGGATTCGATCGTAATTTATGGGGAAGATACCCCCCGAGAGATAATAGATCATATCGAACCCGATATCCTTATAAAGGGAGATGATTATAATTTTGAAACAACAATTGGAGCAGCAGAAGTAGTCGCAAAAGGCGGGGAAGTCCTGTTCTTTGAGCGACTTCCGGGGATTTCAACTACCGGGTTGCTTGAAAATACAAATAAAAATATTGAAACAAATAAGGAATAAAGGTGTTTGGTCTATGATGAAACGATATATAAAACCCTACATTCTTGTACTTGTCCTTTTTCTGATGGGGAATAGTTCAATCCTTTCCGCAGAGAACATTCTTAAAATACTCGAGGGTTATGGCCAGGATTCCATAGCCACATTTTCGACACAGGGCGCCCGGGCAGAAGCGGCAAAAGTGTTTAACCTGATACTTGAATCAGATGGAAAAATAACGGCCGAAAAAGCCGAACAATACCTAAGTTCGGAAAAATCAAATATCATGAAAGCCTACCTGTCTGTCATGTTGGCCGATTATGCTTTTGTCAACAATGCTTACGATAGTGGGTTGCGATATTTAAAACGAGCCGTTGATGAACACGATCCGATACGGAACGATAGTTATTATCGCCTTGTTCTGTCACGCGCTCAGAAGAGCATAGTAGAATCCCCAGGGAAAACAAACGAAAGAAAAGAAAGCGTTCTGGAAGAATTTAATCCAACTGCCATTATTGCAGACCCGGTCGTTAAAAAAGTTAAACTTGATACAATTCCCGAGACACCAGAAAATTTCCCCGCACCCAAAGCGGTAGAACCGGAAACAAAACCCACAGCAGAGAATATTGCGAATTTCAGGATCCAGGTCGGAGCATTTTCCGTTCAGGAGAACGCCCATAAAAAACAAAGTTATTTTGAAGAACGCGGTTTCCCGGTACAGGTAGAAATGCGGGAAAGAACCTCAGGATATTTATACCTTATAAGAATTGGTGCTTATGCGTCCTATGACGAAGCGAAACGCGCATTATCTGAACTAAAAATCAAATATCCCTCTGAGGACGGAATTGTGATCAAGGTTGAAAAATGAGACCTTTTCGATCATTGATGTTTTTGATATTGTTTTGCACGGGCATGCTTCATGCAGTTGTGGGAGATTGGGTGTCGTACGGCTCTCAATTAACTCTTAAAGATCTACATATTTCAGGAAATACATTGCGATCGTCATCACATGGCGGGATGGTTATGTTTAACATAGAAAATGAAACATTTTCTACAGAGCACAACATAAACTACCTGGAACATATTGATATTCTTCGCTACTATGTAAACCCGGATGGAAGCGAGTGGTTTTCCTATGCTTCGGGCGTAAATGGGATCAGTTACCGGATACCCGAGGGCTATAGCGGTTATTTTGATTTTGAATTTGTTGAAGCAAGTGCTTTTGTCGGGAATGAAAATCACGTTCTTGCAGTATATATGAATGATTTTGCTCCCGAGATCGCACATTTTGTAAAAAACAACAATCGCTTCGTATTTCAGGATACATATAATCAATTTCCCGAAACCCCCGGATCAATTTATGATATTGCCCTGGTGAACGACAGCATTTATCTTGCCACCGACAAGGGATTAATCAAATCCTGGCTTTATCATGCAAACCTAAAGCCGGAAAGCGCATGGAAGGCAATCGGGCTTGACAGCAGCTTAACCGTACACCATCTTTGCTCAATGGGCGATAGCCTATATTTTATAAACGGCGATCACGATCTTTACAATTACCATAACGGAGTAGGATCAAAGATCATGGAAGGGAATGAACCAGCATTAGCATTTTATACAAACGGTAATGAACTTATCTATGCAACACAAAGTAATATTCATGATGTTTTTAATACAAGCAATATATATAACTCAGACCACGTATTAAGTAGTTTCACATTAAGAAATGATACACTTTGGGTCTCAGAGGAAAATCGCGGTTTAAGCCGTATTATCTTAAGTAGTGGAAGTCAAAAAAACTTTATTCCCAATACCATGCTTTATATGAAAGCAAACGCATTGGCGATCACAGATGACCAACAAGTTGTCATCTGTGGATTAGAGGGGATATCATTATTAGATGGAAACACTTGGCATAATCTTGTTTTTTCAAGATCTAATGAATCTTTGAACAATGAACGCAATACCGATCAATATTCCGGGGACACCCTGAACATTGCATATCGTATTGGAGGGCAAACCACAGTATATGACGCAATGGTTTCATCGCAAGGTGAATTATTTTGCAGTATAACGGATGTAAGCATCTATAAATATGGCGATCAACTCCCCGGAACCGAAGGGCCGGGTGCGCTTCAACGCATCCAGCTTAATGATCTTTCCCAATATACGGTTTATGATACAAGTAATAGCGTCATTGACGGAACGCAGGGGCTGGGTGGGGGTACATCTTATTATTTGATGAACCGCGGTCTTGCCGAAGATAAATATGGAAATATCTGGGCTTTGAATGTTCATACACTTGCCGGCGAAACATTACTAAAGTTTAAAACGAACGGAGAATTACAAAAATTTTCTATTGAGGGATCGGGAAATACCCTGCAAATACTTGCCAGGGAAATGGCTTTTGATAACTATGGACGGTTATGGATTGCAAACGAAGCACGACAATCCGATGAACCCAGAACGACAGGAGGGATCACCATATATGATCAGCTTTCCGGCGTTTGGGGCCTGATCACAACATCTGATGGATTGATCAGCAATAATATTTATTCTATTGATATGGATCCTTTAACCGGGAACATGTGGGTGGCAACAGCTTCCGGTGTTCAAATGATACGAACGCCCACCACCTTTGGCCCAACCACAGAATTCAGTATGAATCCACCCATCGATGGTTTAAGCGGAATGGTTCCGGTAAAACTAAGGATAGACCCAAAAGGAAATAAATGGATCCTTACCCAAAGCCAGGGTGTTCAAATCTACCTGACAAATAACCGCTGGTTCGACGATGGAAATGGCTTATCAACAAATAACTCAAGACTTCTTGATGATGTCATTTATGATCTTGTTTTTGATAAAAAGAACGGTTATGCCTATTTGTTAACAGCATCCGGCTTAAGCAGATATGAAATCGCCTGGACGGAAGAAAGAATATCAATGGATGATATCATTGTTTTTCCTCAGCCATTTCGGCCCGGAACCGACACCTATCTTGCTATTGACGGTCTGGCCGAGCAAAGCCAAGTCAGGATCAGCACTCTGGATGGCCGGGTATTGATACAATTTTCGGCAAACGCAGAACAAAATCTTGAAAAACAAATTGTTTGGGATGGAATATTGCCCAATGGTGAATATATACCCCGCGGCATTTATTTGGCTTTTATAACCAATATTGACGGCTTAAAAGCCACAATAAAATTTGCCGTAGAATAATCAATTGTTCCGTGCGGAACAGTTTTAAACCATTTCGTACTTTTTCCATCCACCTTCGCTGAGGCTTCGGGGGGATAAATTATACTTTTGCCTTTATACTTTTCTTTGGCTACATTTATTTACTATACATGATTGAACGCAATAAAGGAAGAAAATGGACTCAAAAGCGATTAGAAAACAATTTATTGAATATTTTGAAAAGACCCTTGGGCACACAGTTGTTCCAAGCGCCCCGGTTATCCCCCAAAATGACCCGACTTTGCTGTTCACAAATGCCGGAATGAACCAATTTAAACCATATTTTCTGGGTGAAACACAAGCCCCATTTAAACGAGCGGTAAATTCACAAAAATGTATACGCGTTAGTGGAAAACATAACGATCTGGAAGCAGTTGGACGTGACCATTATCACCATACTTTTTTCGAGATGCTGGGAAGCTGGAGTTTTGGTGATTATTATAAAAAAGAAGCCATTGAATGGGCATGGACCCTTTTTACGGAGGTATGGGGCTTAGATCCCCAACGTTTATATGCTACGGTTTTTACCGAAGATGACGAAGCATATAAAATTTGGAAGAATATTCCCAATTTAAACCCAGCTCACCTGCTTCGTTCGGGCGAGAAGGATAATTTCTGGTCAATGGGAGAGATCGGTCCCTGTGGCCCCTGTTCTGAAATACACTATTACAGCGGTGATAAAATTGACGATCAAGATCCCTCAAAAATCAACACAGATGACCCGAAATACATGGAATTATGGAACCTTGTTTTTATACAATACAATAAAGATGCAAATGGCGAATTACATCCCCTTGAACAAAAACATATTGATACAGGAGCCGGATTTGAGCGTATCGTTGCCGTAATGAACGGCAAAACCAGCAATTATGAAACAGATCTTTTTAAACCGATCATTGAGCAGATCGAAGCCATTTCAGATATCGCTTATGATCCCGGTGAAGCCGGAATGCCACACCGCGTGATCGCAGATCATATCAGGATGCTCAGTGTTGCCATCTCCGATGGAGCCATCCCCGGAAATGAAGGCCGGGCCTATGTCCTTCGCAGGATACTTCGCCGCGCCGCCCGCTTTGGCCGGGAATTGAATTTAAAAGAACCTTTTTTATATCGCCTTGTCCCCGCCGTTGCACATGTCCTGGGAGATATTTACCCGGAAATCACAAATCAACGAGAACATATCCAGCGCATTATCCGCGCAGAAGAAGAATCTTTTTGGAATACACTTGATAAAGGCTTGGAGCTTTTTGATAAGATCGCAAGACAAGCTAAAAAAAATGTTGAAAAAGTCCTAAACAGTGAAGATGTCTTTCGCCTTTACGATACCTTTGGTTTTCCAATAGATCTAACACAATTACTTGCCGAAGAAAAAGAATTGATCGTGAACGTTGAAGAAGTTAATACTTTAATGGAGACACAACGGGAACGGGCCCGTGCTGCCGGAAAATTTACAATAAAAAGCTCAGATGATCTAAAATGGATCGTACTTGAAAAAGATAAATCTTCAAAATTCGCCGGTTACGACACCTATACAACGGAATCTCTATTGTTGAAATATGCGGTGGATGATTCTTATACATATTTTGTTTTTGACAATACACCTTTCTATGCAGAAGCCGGCGGCCAGGTTGGCGATAAAGGACATCTTGTCCTGCATAAACACAATATACAAACCGGCGCCCGGACCAATGTGATCGATACCAGAAAAATTGGTGAGGATATTATTCACATTGTTGAAGGTTCTGTTTTAGAAGGGAATATAAAACCCATAACGGCAACCCTTGAAGTACAAAAAAGCATTCGTCGCGATACTGCCAGAAACCATACCGCAACACATATGCTTCATGCCGAATTGCGCTCCACACTGGGCGAACATATTCATCAAGCAGGATCATATGTTGGACCGGATCGACTACGTTTTGATTTCACTCACTTTGAAAAGGTATCGATAGAACAACAAATAGATATTCAGCAACGAATCAACACACGCATTATGCAAAACAATCCTGTTGATACTAAAGTTAAACCCTACGCTGAAGCCATTCGCGATGGCGCACAGGCCTTATTTGGTGAAAAATATGGTGACGAGGTACGCGTGGTAACCATGAAAGAAGTCTCGGAAGAATTATGCGGCGGCACGCACGTAGAACGCAGTGGCGATATAGGCCCATTTCTTATCATTGCCGAAAGCTCAGTTGCCTCAGGGGTGCGGCGTATTGAGGCAATTACCGGGACCACGGCTTTGAGCGTATTGAAAATGCAACAAACGATCCTTTCAAATTTACGCGAAGCTATCAAACACCCTGAAGAAGAGATCGTCAATAAAGTGATAAGCATGAACACCCGTATGCGCGATCTTGAAAAAGAGAATAGCGAACTGAAAAGTAAATTGTTGACTCTTGATATTGATAGTTATTTTAAAAATGAACGCCAATATAAAAAACACCCACTTTATGTTAATCGTGTTGATGTGGAGAATATGGATCATCTTAAAATTCTTGGAGACAAAGTCCGCGAAAAAATGAAAAGCGGTATTGCGGTATTTGGTACCGTGATCAAGGATACTCCGCAAGTGCTTTGTGTGGTGACAGACGACCTGGTCAAAGAAGGCATTAAAGCCGGCAATATTGTCCGCTCACTCGGGAAAGCTTTGGGCGGCGGCGGTGGCGGAAAACCGCATATGGCAACGGCCGGGGGGAAAGATGCCGAGAAGTTAGATGACGTTCTGAAAAATATTGAAACACTTTTACCTAAAGCGACAAATAAACAAAACCATTAAATATTGATTAACATTTAAAAAAAGGGGGGGCACATAATGCGTGATCGCAATTCATTGCGATTATACACACACAATTATGCAGGCCCCGGATGGTATTTTGTTACTATAAAAACTTATAATAGCGAATATTTATTTGGTGATGTTATTGATAAAAAAATGGAATTAAATGAATTTGGAAAAATTGTTCATGAAGAATGGGCCAAAACACCCAAAATCAGAAAGAATATTGAATTAGGTGAATTTATTGTTATGCCAAATCATTTACACGGATTGATTCACATTAAATATAAAATTGATAACAGTAGGGGCGTATTGCAATACGCCCCTACTGTTGGAAGTAATCGAGAATTCCATTCTCCTTCCCATACATTAGGCGCAATTATCAGAGGTTTTAAAAGTGCGGCAACAAAACGCATTAATATTTATAAAGGCACCCCCGGACACCCGGTTTGGCAACGAAATTATAATGATCGTGTTATACGTGGAAAAAAAGAACTTATCAATAAGAAAAAATATATTCTAAATAACCCATTATTATGGGAAAATAAACAAATAATGTAAACAACCACCATTTTTTCTTCCGGCATATTTTCTTGACATTACCCACTACCTCATTTACATTGTATTTAAGGCAATAAATATCAGATCATTCTCGAAAAACATATTGATTGTTTAATATTTTTAAGGAATATTTGTATTTGGACACCTGACCCACACCGGAGAACCTATGAATATCATTTTAATTCTTTTTGGTGCATCGGGTATAGCCATGTATCTGATCAGCACTATTCTAATCTATGAGTTCTTGCATCGCAGGAACGACAAAACACCGAATTTTCTCTTTGTCAATTTTCACATATTCCAATTTGTCGGTAAGTATAAAAAAGTTACAAAAGGACAAAAACGCAGAACGGGTATTTTATATTACCTGTGGATCATTTCAACAGTTCTTGTCCTCCTTTCCGCCATTCTTCTGTTTATTGTAAATGTTGTTATTATGTAAGGTGCACGAATAATGTCTGAGAAAAAATCAAAGTTGAATTACCGGGCGTTCCTTATTGTAGGTGCTTCCTTTATAGGGATTAGCATAGTCTTTATGCTTGCGGTCAATACGATTCTGGGACTTGCCCTCTTAGCCGTGGGCTTGGGGAATATAGCGATTGGCCTGCCAGTGAAGGGGAAAAAATAAATCATTATAAAAACAAGTAAGTAGTTTTAAAGATCTTGGAACAAAAATTCTAAGGTATAAAAAATGCATAAAATATTGCAATATTTTATATGTTTTGGAGTGGGTTACTTGGTTGGCTCGATCTTGTTTGCTGAGATCCTGATCAAAATATTAAAAGGCCGGGATATCAGGAAAATGGGCAATACAAATCCCGGTGCTCAAAACATCTATTTATATATCAGTAAAGTACTTGGAGTGCTTACCGGACTGCTGGATGCATTTAAGTCTTTGATACCCATGATCATCGCAAACCATTATTTTAAATTATCCGATCTTGCGCTGGGCATGATCGGTATTGGTGCGATATATGGACATATTTACCCCCTCTATTTCAAATTCCACGGGGGGCGGGGGGCCGCTGTTATTATGGGCATCTATATGTTCTTTATACGATGGGAATTACTGATCGCATTTATTGTTGCCCCGATCGTCGTATATATTGCATTTAAAAAAGACCAAAGCGTCTGGCTGCCCTTTTCCGTATTGATGACGACAGCAACGATCAGCATGTTTATGCCTCACCCACCAGAAGTAAAAATGATCATCATTGCAACGGTCATCCTGGGATGGACCTATAATATCAGAACTTTACCGGCTTTGGTGCGCATGATGCTGAAAAGAGAGTGACTGGTGACTACCTCCTACGCTAAAGCTTCGGAGGTCAAGAGAAACTGGTAACTGGTAAAGAGTGAACGGTGAAGAGCAAAAAAACGCAGATAGATATAAGATATAAACAATGAGATATAAGTTAAAAAAACGCACAAGAAAGTGCCTTTTTTGATTATGAGTTATAAATCGGATGACGATTATTTCACCAGTTACGAATCATTAGTTACCAGTTACTAAATACACCATTCCCCTTCCTTCACCCTTTGCGAGGATCAACTCTTTCTCTCTCAAAAAGAGGAGATCTTTCTTTATTGTGTTACGACTTTCATCGATAAAAAATGTCATGATGTCGGATATTTTTAAGGGGGCGTTCCGGGTAATATGTTGGAGTAATTTTTGACGTCTGGGATTTAAGTAAGAACGGGAAAGTGGGAGAGCAGGAGAAGCGGCGGGAGAAGACATATATTTTATTTTTGATGCTTTGCTCAAAAGATGAGAAAGCGTATCCGGCAGTTGAGTTAAAATATCTTTCGAAATATTTTTGGGTGGATCATTGAGCTTGGCGATAAGGAGGAGTTGGGTAACAATGGGATAACCATGATCTTTCAATAAGACATAGCTGAGAATGTTGGCCAATTGCGCGTTGCCGGTGATAAAGGGCATAAGGTCAATGAAATTTAAACGAAATAAAGCGACAGTAAAAAGCGGATGGCGATCTTTGCGAGACAACGCATCTCGTGTACTGTCGTAAAGCTCTTGCATTGTTTTATCAAGATCGGAACGGTAAGCACCACGATGTTCAGAATCGCGCGGACTGTGTTTTAACATGCGTTTATGCAGATCTTTAACGGAAGTATTGGAGAGAGAAAAATGCCGGGTATTTTTATGAAGAAACTCCAGGCATTCAAATGCGCCTTGCGAGATCTGGGCGTTACGGCCATCCGGATCAGCTCCCGGGGTTATTCCCGCATTTTGTTTTAACAGAACAGGATCAGGTGTAAGTATATCATGGGGTTTTTGATAAGCGCGATCTACCCGCCCGCAGGCAGCGATACATGACAAAATACTATCCGGACTAAATTGTTTCAGATTAAAATATATATCCATAAAATACCCATAAGAAATATAGTTTATTTTTTATGTGAGTACAACGAAAAATATAAACATGTAAAAACGTACCCCAATGCCCCGGGATTGCGTTTTTAAATGGTATCCACAATATATCCAAATAGAATAAGCTACATTTCACCAAGATACAGGGTGGTCTCTTCTCCATTTTCCAGGCAGCGCAAGCGGGCGTCTTCGGTAAAAGCCAAAGGGGTAATACGGCGGATGATGCCGGCACTACTTATTTCCACTTCCTGGCCTTTAGCGTAAAGTAATCGATTAAGCTCAGGAAGATGGATAGAGAATTTACTCGCAAGGTGATCTATGTAAAGTTTATCGAGTTCATTTACCAAACGATCAAGCAGGAGCATAAGATCTACGTCTTCTCCACGACATTCTTTCAGCGAAACAGCCGGGTAACGCAGGTCGCTGACATTTGAAATTGAATTGTTGACATTTATCCCGATGCCAATAACAATGTTCGTTAAATTTCCCCGGGTTGAAGATTCGGCAAGAATACCGCAGACCTTACGATGATTAATGTAAACATCGTTTGGCCATTTAATAGCCACACCGTGAGTGGCGCAAGATTGAGTACAACGCACAACCGCAAGAGCAGAGAGAAGTACGAAAGGATATACGGAATTAATATCCTTTTGATCTTTCAGCAGCAATGAAAAATACAATCCACCGGCCTGTGATTTCCAATGACGCTTGTAACGACCCTTGCCGGCTGTTTGCCGTCGCGCACAGAGAATGGTTCCATGCTCATATTTATTCACATGAGAAAGCAATTCCGTATTGGTTGAATTTATCTCATCGACAATTTTTAGGTGTTTGCCGATCACCTGTCTTTGGTAGTTCATATGGAAAATTAAAGAATAAAGACAAAAGTAAAAAGATAAAAGTGAAAGACGTGAACGGCAGTGACCAGTAATATGTAACATGTTGAAGAAAACAAAACCTGTTATTCTGAACCCCAATGAAACGGGGGTGAAAAATCTATTTATAAATAAAGATTTTATAGCATGAATGGATCTTTCAACTTGGCCCTGGCAGGCGTAGCTCGGAGAGCGAAGACTGTTCAAGATGACAGCATTTTTTCGACCCTCAGCTCTCGACTATCATTTCAATTTTTCCAGTAAAAGAAAAGACCCCGTCATGGATATGCTCCGACGGGGGACGGGGTCTCTGGGATATGTTATAATATGAAGAAGTTATTAAACGTCTTTTGCGCGATATTTATAGATCAGGGTTGCGCCCACATAACATAGGCCGGCAAAAATCACTCCAAACAGGATGCGATAATCACCCAAAACAATACCCATGTTAATATTGTCGATTTGATCTACACCGATATTTCCAAACATGGAGACCAGAGATTCAAAGATATTCGGCATATTGATACGATGACGAAAGATCCCCTCAATGATCGCAAAAAGACCTTCGAGAATTCCCAGTGCGGCCATTCCCTTTAGAAGAGCATTATTTCTAAAGACAGCGGAGAAGAAGAAGAAAAGCGATCCAAAAACCATTACCACCTTAAGATAGGTCAGCCAACCAAGAAACATACCGTACAGAGCCTGCCCCAAGAAAAAACCAGTTCCCATGAACAAGCTTATAAAGCTTAAAATAATGGAAAAGATAATACCCACAGCAAACAGCAATATTGAACTGCCATATACATGCATATCATACTTCACAGCAGTTATTTTCCAGACTGATACGGGCTGACATCTAAAGAAAAGATCAGAACCAAGTTGTTTCTCGCGATTCAAGCTGGTTTGTGCTCCCATAGCCATGAATGCCGCAAAGACCATAGAGAAAGAAAACATCACACCGAACATACCGATGCGCAAACTCTCTTGACCTTCGCCAATGCCATACACAACTATATTCGAACTTTCGATGATCAGGGCGACTAAAACGGCCACTAAAGTCAAGACGGTTAATCCTGCGATGATCCAGACGGGCCACCAATAAGATGATTTACGTTTGCGATATTCGGATAAATATAATGCTTTGATCTGATTCATGTTAATCTCCATTTATTGAGTAACCACAGCGATGAAAATATCCGAGACGCTGGGGACGTTAATGTTTGCATTATCTATTTTTACGATTCCTTCAACAAGGCCGCGAACTTTACCAAGCGATTTGCTGGTTACTTTGGGGTTAAAGGCCATAAGATCGTTTTCCTGATCTGCCGGGACTTCAACGATCGACCAATTACTTTTCAGGTGATCAACCGCTTCATGTAATTTGATATGTCCCTTATCAATAAAGATCACATCTTGAAGAATGTTCTCAACTTCGGCAACCTGATGAGTTGAAATGATCACCGTTTTGGTCTCATCAAAGAATTCACCGAGCAGAAGATCATAAAATTCCTTGCGAAAAACAATATCCAAACCCAAAGTAGGTTCATCAAGAAGAAGGATATCCACATCCTTTGCCAAAGTGAGCAAAAGAAACAACTTTGTTTTCATCCCCTTCGAGAGGGTCCCCACCTTTTGGTCAGGGGGCAGTTCACTTTTGGCAAAGAGCTGATCTGCCTTCTTTTCGTTCCAGGTTGGATTCATGGCGGCAGTAAATTCCATGGTCTCGCGAACGGTAAGTCGCGGATCCAGACCGCTGACATCCGGAATAAAAGCTACCCGTGTGTGCAGATCATGTTTCCATTCTGAGAGCGGTTTGTTGAAGAAAGCAATTTCCCCTTCATAGCGAAGGAAGTCAAGCAGGCATTTCAAGAAAGTAGATTTTCCTGCTCCGTTCTTGCCTAGCAGACCGATGATACGTCCGCGCGGGATTCGAAGATCTATATCTTCTAATGCCCGGACCTGTTTGTAATCCTTTGTTAGCCCATTGATGCTAATTACATGTTCCATAATTATTCCTTATTTTATATCCCCTGTTTATTCAAAATTAATTTTTAGTTTCGCCGCTCCCGGATCTTATTTTTTGATTCTTAAAATAATGTTGTAGCCCACCCGCTGTTCCTGAATCCAAATCAGGTGTAGTAGATCGCATTTGCGATGGTAAAAAGATACTTGTTCTTTTCTGTAACGGCATGTTTGACCCTATCTCGCTGCTTTAATGATGCGAATTGACATAGCCTTTACATAGGACATGGTTTTGCAATGTTGTCTCATCATTCCACATTTACTAAACATGGTTCTCACCCCTTCTTTATGGATCATTTGATCGCTTATTGTGCCGGTCTCATGATCCGGATTGACATGGCCTTTATATAGGTCATGGAGTTGCTGTGTCGTTTGATTAGATTGTTAGTGAACATTTTCTTACCTTCTTTTTGTTATTGTCTTCTCTTGAGTCTTGTTTCCCTGTCTTAACCTTGATCTCGATCCTCGGTTTCCTTTCAGGCCATCTTGCTTATCGGGAAGCTTTGATGATACCGATTGACATTGCGCGCACGTAGAGTAGTGTGCTGTTGCGACGAGTTATCAGTGTGTTCTTAAACATGTTTCTTCTCCTAAAATAGGTTATTGTTATTTGTCAAATTTTTCTTCGATCAATTTACACAGTTCATTTCTGCCGATATTTAGCATCTTGGCCTGCTTGATCATGTCCGGAAGGGTAACGTCTTCGAAATGAATGATCCCGGATTCTTTTAAGACATCCTGTGCGGGATCCGTAACGAAG
>JAYEJI010000065.1:0-3895 GCA_034660515.1 Fidelibacterota bacterium | reverse complement strand
GTCGGGCATCCATTACATTTTGCTCCTTCCACGGCATAAGATCTGTCTCCTTTTCTTATACCGAAATTTGCAAAAGTGTTACCCATGTTCTGAACCTTTTTCGTTACCTATGTTTTGAACCTATACCAAACTTTTCAAATTCTACTTATATCTGCAAGCTATATTTCTATTTTGGATAATCACTACTTGTTTCTTGAATCTTGAATTGAGCTGATTACTGCCTGGTGCATACCGCTTGCTACGCATCACGTCTTTAATCTTTTTACTTTAATCTTTTGTCTTCTATGATGAGAGCGTAAATTCTTCCTATGAAAAAAGAGTATGAGATCATTGTTGTCGGTGGTGGGCATGCGGGTGTTGAAGCCGCATTGGCTTCTGCGCGATCCGGCAAATCTACTGCTTTGATCACCCTGGAAAGATCGTCAATTGCACGTATGAGCTGTAATCCTTCTATTGGCGGCCTGGCAAAGGGACATCTTGTGCGCGAGCTGGATGTCTTGGGTGGGGAAATGGCAAAAGCCATTGATGCTACGGGTATACAATTTAAATTGCTTAATCGCTCTAAGGGAAGGGCTGTTTGGTCGCCAAGGGCGCAGGCCGATAAACTTAAATATGAACAATATATGCAAGATGTCCTGGCTTCTCAACCCCGCCTTGATATTATTGAATCTGATGCAAGGGCACTTGAAATAGTTGATGATCGGATAAGGGGTGTCTATCTGCAAGATAATTCACTGATAAAGACAAAAGCATGCATATTAACCAATGGCACCTTTCTTCGGGGAAAGATCCATATCGGAGATGTTCAAATTCCCGCAGGCCGTTATGGTGAATTACCTTCTATTGGCATTTCGGATCAATTAAAAGAATTGGGGTTTTCTGTTTCACGTCTTAAAACGGGCACTCCTTCAAGAATTAGTAAGCGATCAATTGATTTCTCAAAACTGGAGATCCAGTCCGGGGATAGTGATCCACAGCCTTTTTCCCATTCGACAAAGAATTTCAATCCTCCAAATATTCCATGTTGGCTGGCCTATACAACTGAGCAAACTCATGAAATTTTAAGATCCGGGTTAGATCGTTCGCCATTATATACCGGAAAAATTGATGGTGTGGGGCCACGATATTGCCCCAGTATTGAAGATAAAATAGTCCGATTTTCCGACAAGACACAACATCAGCTCTTTCTTGAGCCGGAATGGAATGGATCATCCCAATGGTATGTTAATGGTTTTTCTTCTTCTCTGCCTATTGATATTCAGGTAAAAGCCCTTCGTTCCGTTCCGGGACTGGAAAAAGCTGAATTCATTAAGATCGGATATGCGATCGAATACGATTATTTTCCTTCTCATCAGATCCGGCGCTCTCTCGAAACAAAAGCTGTCGAAGGACTATATTTTGCGGGCCAGATAAATGGGACCAGTGGATATGAAGAGGCGGCCGTTCAGGGTTTTTTGGCGGCTGTTAACGCCGTTCGGAAACTTGATAAAAAAGGTCCTATTGTTTTCGAGAGACACGAAGCATATCTTGGTGTATTAATTGATGACCTTTGCTCCAAGGAAACTTCTGAACCCTATCGTATGTTTACCAGTCTTGCCGAGTATCGCTTACTCCTTCGCTGGGATAATGCACACTTAAGATTACTTGATGCGGCAAAAGATCTTGGACTCCAGCCGGATCACGTGATAAAACTTTTTGAAAGAGTTAAACAAGAAACCTACATTCTTAATTCAAAATTTAAAAAAACACGGATCCTGCCGGATAATTCCCTGAATATCAAATTGGATATTACCTCTTCTCTTTCGCTGCTTATCCGCCAACAAAAGATCAATGAAAAGCAAGTGGGGGATATACAATCATTTTATTTCAAGGATTATCTTCTTGACTCTATTGACCAGGCTTATGTGCAAACCCGTTACGAGGGTTATATAGATCGCCAATTCAAGCAGGTGAAAAAAATGAAACAACTTGAATCAAAACGAATACCGCCCAAATTTAATTATGATCAAATTTCTTCACTTTCGAACGAGGGAAGAGAAAAGTTAAATAAATTTCGTCCCGATACAATCGGTCAGGCAAGTCGCACCCGTGGTATTTCTCCTGCCGACATTCAGGTATTGTTGATTTTTCTTGCAAAATGACCAAATTTTTGACTTCCACAAACGCTTCCTGTTTGCTGATAACGCTATTTTCCATATAAAAGTATGTGTTTTATATTTTCTGCCTTTAAAACTTCTTATTATTCTAAATGTTTAAATACAATAAGATTTTCTTGTTATTCGAACAATCTCTCTTTACATTATTCGAAGTTGAAGGATATGTGTATAGAATTGATTTTTTTATCCGTCTATACAAACCGGCCAATACATGGCAACACACTGTCGATTAATTTTTGTGCGTATGATTTTCGATGGTGACTTAGAACGTTACGCACAAAGATAAGGAATGGATATGAATATCTATGTAGGAAATCTGCCTTACGGCACCACTGATGAAGATCTGAAAACCTCTTTTGGTGAATACGGTGCAGTAACCAGTGTTAACATCATCAAAGACCGCGTAACCGGAAACTCAAAAGGTTTCGGGTTTGTTGAAATGGAAAATGATGATGAAGGACAAAAAGCAATTGACGAATTGAACGGAGCTGAAATGTCAGGCCGTAATCTAAAAGTTAATCTTGCACGTCCAAGAACAGAACGTCCTCGCCAAGAACGCAAGTCCTGGTAAAAAGACAAATATATGTTCAAAGCCCCTATTTAATGTAGGGGCTTTTTTATATTTGCAAGCTTTTATTGTTTTCTCTGATGTTCGGCTTATTTCGTTCTTTTATAACGCGGGTGGTATCTTGTGGATAACTATTTTTTGGGTTTGGCTTTATGCTTTTCGAGATAAATTATTGCTTCGCCTGTCTTTCCATCCATTTTAACACTGATTGGTTTACCTGATCGAATGTGTTTGAAATATTTCCATTCCCCGGTTTTTTTCATTGAATTCAGTAATTCCCAGTTTATATAATCTTCACCTTCGCTTTGGTAGGGTACCGAAAAATAACCAATATTCATGGCTACTACATTATGAAAGAAATGTGTTCCCTGTGATGGGGGTATGTCAAAGCCCTTTATTCCCGATTCGACAATAACTTTTGACTGTGATATTTGACCGAATTGTATTGGTACTCCAAGAAAGCGGTCCTGGCTACCCCATCTTCCCGGTCCGATCAAAATATAATTAATACCGTTTATTTTCATTTCTTTATTTATTGTGTCAAGCTCTTGCTGTATGTCAAGGGTTTCCATTGAATTGAATTTTTCCGGCAGGCACCATAAAATATCGTGAAGTTCATTTATTTCACCATTTCCCATGCCTTGTTCGGTATACAAAATAATGTCGTTTTTTGAATAATTCTCCAATTCCACCGTTGTGTTGCTGCTTGATACTGCAAGCGGTCGTATCTGAAGAAGATAAAATGTTGGATGTTTACTTGAGCCTTGCTTTCTTTCCAGATCAACGGCAAATTCAATTTCTACCGGCATACCAAGTGCGGCTTCGCCGATCTCCAAAAGGCGATTTATAATATTGCTTAACGGGTAATGCCCGTATTTTAAAATATTATCAAAAGTAATGATCCTTGGGCCTTTTCTGTTCAATCCCGGCCATAAACGATTATTCTGATAATCAAAAACAGAGGCTAAATGATTCAACCTGCCGTGTTCTTCTGCTTTAGACAGGGGCAACTTAACCAGTGTTGACGATTCTTTTCCGTATAAACCAAATTGATTTGAGCGCAGATCAAGGGCATACAACTCTCTCTGTGCAACAGAAAGCATTTCTTCCATGGACACTAGCCACACCTTGGGGTGTTGGGGGCAAAAACGAAAAACATTACCCCCCTCAA
>JAYEJI010000064.1:0-3900 GCA_034660515.1 Fidelibacterota bacterium | reverse complement strand
TTGGTAAGCGTCTTTTCCGCTTGGAATGTATGCATCACATTTACTGAGTTCTTTTTCAGCAAATTCAAGAGAAAAATCCATCATTGCCCGGCCATGGTAAGATGTTTCCCACAATTCGTAGAATTGTTCGTGACATTCCTTGCAAGAACGGGAACCCATATAGGTGATTTCTTCTTTCTTTTCGCAAGAAATGAAGGCAACAGCAATAATAATGATTAGTAGCAGAGATTTTTTTATCATGTTAGAGGTAAGTTATGAGAGATGAGAGATAAGAACAAGAGATATCAATAAATGTAGGGAACAGGCATGCCTGTTCCCTACGATTCCATTAAACATCACCCAGCGACAAATCCCCAAAGATTTTGATCACATTCTCATCTTTCTCAACACTCAATTCCCGATTTGGAAATGCCTTGGATAAGCGTTCTTTCAGTTCCTCGATCGTATCGTTTTCGATTTGATCAATAACTTTCCTTGGGATATTTTCAAGGGTTTTAAGATCAATGTCGACGATATAACCTCGTCCTTTTTCGGAACCCAAGCCCAAAGTGAAATTTCCGCGGATATCAAACAATCCGTCATGCGAGCGGTTTGAAGTACTTCTATGTTTTCTGCGAGCCGGATGTAAGTCGTATTGATCACCATAGCGGTCTTCCAGAAGAATATCGATCTCATCCAGAACGGATTTCAGTTTCTTTTCCCATTGAACTAAACGATGATGTCGCATTATTCATCTTCCAATGTATGTATGAAAAGGCCGCTCTGCAGTTTAGGTTCAAACCAGGTCGTTTTTGGCGGCATAAGAGCGTTTGAGTCTGCAAGGTCCATCAATTGTTGGATCGTAATGGGGTAGAGCGCAAAAGCAACAGCCATTTCACCACTATCCACACGGCGCTCAAGTTCTTCTAATCCGCGTTTACCGCCAACAAAATCAATTCGTTCGTCTTTTCTAAGGTTTTCAATTCCAAGAATAGGTGTGAGGATCAATTTAGTCAATAGTGCCGAATCCATACTCTCAACCGGATCACTAAGATCACAAACATCTTCTTTTAGAGATAATTTATACCAGCTATGATCCATGTACATTGCCATTTCATGTTGACGAGATGGTTTTGCGGAATTCTTACAGCATACTTTTTCAAGCGAATACTTCTCTTCTAATTGTGATATAAATATTTCGCGGGAAAGCCCCCTCAGATCTTTTATGACACGATTATAATCGATGATCTTGAGTTGATTAGCCGGGAAAAGGACAACCAGAAACCAATTATATTCTTCTTTTCCGGTATGGTCAAGGTTAGCATCACGGCGTGATTTACCTACCATGGCCGATGCTTTGGAACGGTGATGGCCATCAGCGACATAGACTTTCTCAATATTCCCAAATGTTTCTACCATTAAATTAATGATCTCCGGTTTATCCAGTAACCATAGGCTATGCCGGACACCATCAGGAGAAGAGAAATCGTATTCGGGTTCGCTTATTACAGATTGCGCGATCAAAGCATCAACGATATGATTTTCGGGATAAGTGTAGAAAACAGGACCGGTATGTGCATTGACAACATCAATATGAGTGATCCGATCTTTTTCTTTATCTTCACGAGTCAGCTCGTGTATCTTGACTTTACCTTCAAGATAATCATCTATATGCTGGACGGCGATGAGCCCGGTCTGTGAACGGCCATCCATAACCTGACGGTAAATATACATGACAGGTTTATCGTCTTGAATTAACCATTTACTGCGAAATGCTTTAAGATTATCGGATGCTTTTTGATAAACTTTTGGGTCATAAGGATCTGTATCAACGGGCAGATCAACCTCGGATTTTACAATATGTAAAAATGAATAAGGATCGTCTTTAACCAAGAGCCGGGCCTCATCTGAATCGATCACATCATAAGGAGGGGATGCGATCCTTGAAGCCAATTCTTTTTTGGGACGAAGAGCACGAAACGCTTTGATCCTGACCATGTAAAACCTCCATCATGAATAATAAATGAAAATTAACGGAAAACTTCAATATAAACAACAATAATCCTATGAAATACAATTGATTATAAAGAAAAATGACAATTAATAATTTTATCTGTTTTGCACAATATTTATTCATTTAAGAAATGTTTTACAAGGTGATTATTTGTTAAAGAATGATTTTAAATGAATAATAATAAAACATAAAAATATAAGGAACGGTTTTAAATCGTTCCTTACACATAATTTCATTAATTGATTTGTTTAAGTAGAGACAGGCCATGGCCTGTCTCTACGTGTATCATTTGTATTTATCGCAGGAAAATTTGTTTCACAAATTTTCCTGCATATAAAAAAGCGCCCCAATCCGGGACGCTCTTAACCTTAACCTTAATCTTAATCTTAATCTTAATCTTAACCTTAACCTTGATCTTAACCTTAGCCTTTCAAGGCTTTCACGATCTTCGCCGCAATTTCCGATCCGACGCGTTCCTGCGCTTCGGCTGTAGACGCACCGACATGAGGCGTAACGGAAACGTTGGGGTGGGAGACAAGTTCAATATTGTTTGTCGGCTCTTCAAGGTAGACATCGATACCGGCACCGGCAACTTTACCGCTGTTCAATGCTTCGAGAAGAGCAGCTTCATCGACAACCCCGCCGCGTGCGCAGTTGATCAGGTAAACACCGTCTTTCATCTTGGCGATCTCTTTTGCACCGATCACGGGTTCAGCCTGCTTAGGTACGTGAAGTGAAACAAAATCAGCTTTTTCGAGCAGTTTTTCAAAAGTGACCATTTCAATACCTTCGGCTTCTTTAACATAAGGATCATAGCCAATGACCTTCATTCCAAGACCATTTGCTCTACCGGCGGTCAATTGACCGATCTTACCGCAACCCACGAGTCCAAGGGTCTTTTCGTTAAGTTCAATGCCTTTGTATTCTTTTTTATTCCACTTACCATCGCGCATCGTAACATTGGATTTATGAAGAAAACGAGCCAATGCGAACATATGTGCGATCGCCAGTTCGGCAACGGATGCTGAGTTGGCAGACGGAGTGTTCAAAGTTGGGATACCTTTGGTCTTTGCATATTGATGATCAATGTTATCAATACCGGCACCGCCGCGTGCGATACAAACTAATTTTTCGCCCGCGTCAATGGCTTCCTTGGGAACCTTGGTGGCTGAACGAACCAAAACACATTCATAATCTTTGATGTTTTGTACCAGTTCTTCCGGTGAATAATGCTGGTTGACACATTCAATACCTGCCTTTTCGAGGATCTCTTGTCCTGCTTTGCTAAGTCCGTCAGAAATCAATACTTTCATCCTATTCTCCTTCAATTATTAAGAGTTATGAGCCAATATACCTTGTAAAATATCGCCCAAAATTATATAAAAATAATCAATAAACCAGTTTTATAATTTAATAAAAAATTATTAAATTAGGGTGATTTATTTTTCATATTTGTAAAAAATGTGTCATCCTGCTTCGAAACTTCAACATCTATAAATTAATTATTAATATAAAATAAAAAGGAACGGTCGTGAACAAAATATAGGTCAACGGTATTGACCTCGATTGTTCGCCTGCCCTTCGTAACCTTGGTGAAGAGGGGAATGTTCGATTGTTCATGATTCGATATTCAAGGCGGCCACAGCGTAGTCGAAGCATCTATTTATACTCTGTACCATGAATAGATCTTTTCCCGACAAATGTCGGGACTCAAGATGACAGCTATTTTCTCCCTGATTTCTGCTTGCTACTTACTATGTCCCGCTCTTCGACCAGTCGCCAATCCGCCAGTTGGCGAACCTTGTCGACAGATCATCGCTCATTACTCTCTACTCATTACTCCATACTGACTACTGCTTACTGCATACTGCTTACTTCTTCCTGAAGTTCCAGCCATCTCAACTCAA
>JAYEJI010000063.1:0-15399 GCA_034660515.1 Fidelibacterota bacterium | reverse complement strand
TTGGGGTGTGTGGTTTGGGGTGTGTGGTTTGGGGTATGAGGTTTGGGGTATGAGGTATGAGGTATGAGGTATGAGGTGTGAGGTGTGAGGTGTGAGGTGTGACCTGCCAGCCCGATCGTCCGCCAGCTGGCGGATGGGTGCTAGATAAATTATCTTTCTCGACCATCCGGCAGATCTTCTCTTTGCTCGGATGCCAGCCGAAAGGTCTTCTTTGTCCGACTACTAACTACTATCTTCTAAATTCCAGCTGCTGGCTTCTTTGCTTATATCTTAAACAGCATGTCCGCATAGGTGGGCATGGGCCAGTACGTAAGATCACAAACTTCTTCAAGCGCATCACCGGCGCCACGAAGTATTTCCATATCCGCGATCATTATACCCCCCACAAATTTCGGAGATGTTTCTTCATTAAGTGACTTAAGTTTTTCAATATCAGCTTTTAATATCTTTGTCGCTTCCGTAAATGTTTTCAATTTACTGTTCAGATCCTTTAATATTACAAGCTGGATACTATTATCCACATCCACTGCCTGAAGTTGTGCGGCGTTCCCTGATATGATGGCCTGATATTTCAGTACGGCCGGCAGGATCTCGCGGTCAGCCATAGCGATCATGGTTGTGGCTTCAATGCGATTTTTCATGACATAATTTTCCAGAAAAATGACCATGCGGGCACGAAGTTCTTTTTCATTCAATACTTTTTGGCGCTCAAATATCGCACAGTTTTTATCCGCACATAGTTCGGGGTATACATCTGCGCTTGTATCGAAACGTGGCAATTTACGTTCTTTGGCTTCTTTATGCCATTTCTCGGAGTAACCGTCGCCATTGAAAACAATGCGTTTATGTTTGCTATAGATGTCCTTCAGCAGGCTTTCGACATTATTATTCTTTTCAAGTTTATCCGCAAATTCCGATAAAGTATCAGCGACAATAGTGTTGAGGATCATATTCGGACGTGCCAATGATCCTTGGGAAGATACCATGCGGAACTCGAATTTATTCAGGGTAAAGGCAAAAGGGGATGTCCTGTTTCTGTCTGTATCATCTTTTGATATATCCGGTAGAGTGGAAACCCCGGAATTGAACACTTCTTTTATTTTTTTATCTACTTTTTTACCTGCTTCAATTTTTTCAAAAATGGCAGTCAGGGTTTGTCCAAGATAGACCGATATGATCGCAGGAGGTGCTTCATGCCCACCGAGACGATGATCATTTCCCGGCGTGGAAGCGGCGAGACGAATAAGGTCCGCATGTTCATCCACAGCTTTGATAACCGCCGCAACGAAGAGTAAAAAACGCTTGTTATCTCCGGGGGCTTTTCCCGGTGAAAGTAAATTGATCCCATCATTGGTACTAACGGACCAATTATTGTGTTTACCCGAACCATTGACTCCTGCAAAGGGTTTTTCATGTAAAAGACATACAAGCTTGTGGCGGCGGGCAACGCGTTTCATGATCTCCATAACAAGATGATTCTGATCAATGATCACATTACATTCGCCATAAACAACTGCGAGTTCGTATTGATTGGGTGCTACTTCATTATGTTTTGTTTTGGCGGATATTCCCAACTTCCACAATTCCATATCCAGATCGTTCATGAACAGGGAAACGCGTTCTTTGATACTGCCAAAATAATGATCATCAAGTTCTTGTCCCTTCGGTGCCGGAGCGCCAAACAGGGTACGTCCGGTCATTTGCAGGTCAAGACGCTTATTATAATAATCTTCATCTACTAAAAAATATTCTTGTTCCGGGCCGACACTGGGAACCGCATATTCTGAGGAAGTATTTCCCAATAAGCGCAAGACACGAATAACCTGTTTTGAAAGTGCCTCAATAGAACGTAAGAGTGGGGTTTTCTTATCTAGAGCCTCACCGGTATATGAGGTAAAAGCAGTAGGAATATAGAGTGTTTTTCCATTCTCATCATCTTTGATAAAAGCCGGGGATGTTACATCCCAAACCGTATAGCCACGGGCTTCAAAGGTAGCACGCAAACCACCACTTGGGAAGGAAGATGCATCCGGTTCGCCTTGGATAAGTTCTTTACCGGAAAATTCCATGATGATACTACCGTCTCCATTTGGAGAAACAAAAGATTCATGTTTTTCAGCAGTAATGCCGGTCAATGGCTGGAACCAGTGCGTGTAATGGGTCGCACCTTTCTCGATCGCCCAGTCTTTCATGGCATTTGCAATGATCTCCGCAATACTAGCATCAAGGGGTTGATGGCCTTTTATGATCTGTTTTATTTGCTCATAAACATTTTTTGGTAAACGCTGATGCATTACCGTATCGCCAAAAACATTGACGCCAAATACCTTCATAATATCGGAGTCTGAGTGCTTCATCGGAGTTTTTTCCTTTTTTGTTGTTCAAAAATCTGCGCTAAATTAAAACGCATAAATATGAATAACAACAATTATTTTTTAATTAAACACGATTATTTGATATGTTATTGTTTTTATGGCAATATTATGAATTATTATAAGCATTATTGGCTTATTGCTATTATTATTTCACTTTAATTGTAAAATATTTATCAATACGGCGGGATATTCTTTGTGCCAGATAGCGACCGAGAAAACCTCCCGCGAGAAGTCCAAGACAACCACAGGCAAACTGTAATAATTCAATGGGGAAATTTGTTACCGGGATATATTGTCCACCAAGCACACCTACGGCAAAGAAAACGAGAGGAATACCATAAGCCAGCAGGGATGTTTTAATAAGTATATTTTGTTTCTCTTCGATCTCAATGGCATCACCAACGTGAAAGTCCGGACGATCATTTAAAATGATCTGTGCGTCATCACAGTCCTTTTTTCCGCATAAGGCATGAGCTGCACATCCGGCGCAGGCTGTATTATCTTCCTGGATGCGGATGTATGCTTTATTATTTCTCTTGTCTGAGATTATACCTTTCGTTGGCATGAAATAATACTCATATATGAATTATGTTGTTGTTTCTGCAAGTTTATCGGTATCGGTTTCTTTCTTTACTTTTTTCTTCTTGATATGCTCGATCGCCTCAGTCGGGCAGACCGTGGAACACAAGCCGCAATGTTTACATTTTGTATAATCGATAACGGCAAGATTATCTATGACATGAATGGCATCAAAGGGACATTTCCTTTCACACGCTCCGCAAGCAATACATGATCGTGTACATATTTTTGTTGCATAACGCCCGGTATCGTGATTTTTACACAAAACACGATCTTTATATGAAATGGGGTGCATCTCCATCAGGTCACGCGGGCAAACATCCACACATTTTCCGCAACCCACACATCTATCATTATCAACGACAGGAAGGCGGTTCTCTGACATGGTAATGGCATCAAAAGGACATATGTCGGCACAGTCACCCAGTCCCATACATCCATACTCACAAAGTTTTTTTCCACCGGAGACCAATGTTGCCGCAATACAGGATTGTGCACCTTGATATTCACCCTGGTAAGCGATCTCTTTCATACCGCCCTGACACATACAGCGGGCAACTTCGCGTTCTCCTTTGCTGACTTCCACACCCATGATCTTCGCGATCTGTTCAGCGACATCAGCACCTCCCACCGGGCAACCATCGGCCGGAGCCTCTCCTTTTACCACAGCATCCGAAAAGGCCTGACAACCGGGGTAGCCGCAACCACCGCAATTTGCATTGGGTATCACATCCATGATCTCAGTGACACGGGGATCTTCTTCGACATGTAGTTTTTTATTGGCGATCGCCAGTATGGTGGCAAAAATCAAGCCCAGTCCACCCATACTTATCGCTGCGATCAGAATTGATTGTATATCCATCATTCTTCCTTATATTATTCCTGCAAATCCCATGAAAGCCAAAGCCAGACTACCGGCAATGATCATTGTAATGGCCGCACCCTGAAAGGATTTTGGCACTTCAACCAATTCCAGTTCTTCGCGTATACCCGCCATGATCACCAGGGCAAGTGTAAATCCGATACCTGCTCCGATACCATAGATCAAAGTTTCAGTAAAATTGTATTCTTTTAAAACAGACGTCAAAGCCAATCCAAGAATAGCACAGTTTGTTGTGATCAGCGGAAGAAAAATACCCAAAGCATCATACAGTGGTTTACTTACCTTGCGAATGAACATTTCCACAAATTGTACAAGAGATGCAATGATCAAAATAAAGGCAACATATTGGAGAATTTGAAGATTGAAAGGAATTAGGATCAAATTATAGACCAACCAAGTTACCATCGCAGCGATCACCATCACAAAGGTAGTTGCCATTCCCATGCTGAAGGCTGAATCCACTTTCTTGGACACACCCACAAAAGGACATATTCCAAGAAATTGCTGCAGAACAAAGTTGTTGATCAATGCAGCGCCGATAAAGATAACGAGCAAATTCATGCCTTCCTCCTTTTGTTGATCCAGTTAGCACCTGCGATCAGACATCCCAATGTGATAAACGCACCCGGAGCTTGAGACATAACACCCCATTCCGCAAAGCTTTCCCACATAATTTTCATTCCGAACAAAGTTCCGGCTCCAAGGATCTCGCGAATGGCACTCAGGACCAACAGGGTCAGTGTAAATCCGACACCCATACCCAGAGCATCCAGTAATGAGCGGCCTATGCCGTTCTTAGAGGCAAAAGCTTCCTGACGACCAAGGATCATACAGTTCACAATGATGAGGGGTATGAACGGGCCCAGGCTTTTAGAGATATCAGGGACAAATGCAGCAAGAAAACGATCGGCAATGGTCACAAAAGTTGCGATGATCACAATATAGGCTGCTATACGAACCTGACCCGGGATCACTTTCCGGAACATTGACACCAGAAAACTGGAGCAGATCAGAACAAAAGTGGCCGCCAGCCCCATAGCCAATCCATTCTCCGCCGTGGAGGTTACCGCCAGGGTCGGACAAAGTCCGAGCAACTGAACCAGAACCGGATTCTCATCCCAAAGTCCTTTAATAAATTCTTGTATTGCGGGTTTATCTTTCATATTTATCTCCAACACAATGTTTTTTATTTATTTATAACAGCTTTCGCTGTCTTGATCTGTTTATTTAGAATATCCACTATGGCTGCCGATGATATGGTTGCACCGGTGATCGCCTGTATTTCAGTATTCTTTGAGGGTTTGGCATTCTTAACATATGTAATCGCAGGATCAACCTTCAAACTTTTGAACTGATCCATAAACCATGTGGGTTTTTCTTTGTTTGCGGAATCATTTTCGATCTTTGTCCCCAAGCCCGGTGTTTCAACTTGAGAAATGATCTTTGCAGCAATGATCTCTGAAAAATCAGGTGTAACACCGACCATCAGCACCAGTTCGCTCTGGTAACCGCCACCTGAAACTTCAAATGCATATCCAACCACTTTATTGTTCTTAGTTGCTTTATAAAAAGTCATGTCTGCTTTTTCAACGATCTTAACTTTTACATTCTTGGGCAGGACTTCAGCAACCGCCGCGCTTTTTATCTGATTCTGATAAGCTTCGATCCGAGGTTTTGTATAGGTATCCAGTATAGCCAATACACCTCCCGAAATGACGGTGATCAAAGTCAGTACAATAATTATTTTTGCAGTATTGTTCATAACTCCCTCTACTTTTTCTTTTCTTCTTGGATCTCACCAAAGTATTTCAGACGAGTCCAGCGGTTCAAAAGCGGAACCAATCCGTTCATGAACAAAATTGAATACATCACACCTTCGGGCAAACCGCCCCAGATACGGATAACCACAAGCACGAGACCCATTCCAATACCATATATCCAGGTTCCCAAAGGTGTTACCGGAGAGGTAACCATATCGGTTGCCATAAAGAAAGCACCGAGGATCAAGCCGCCGGAAAAGACCATGAAAAGTGGATTAGGAAAAGCTTCAGGATTGATCAGCCAGAGAACACCTGAGAAAACAAAAACAGTTCCGATATAACTTAAAGGAATTCTCCAGTCCGCATATTTAATTATAATTAAAAAGATCCCGCCGATAAGTAAGGCGATCGCAGAAGTTTCACCGATACATCCACCAACATTACCAACTAGTAAGGATTTAAGACTCGTTAGTGTTCCCTCAGAAAAATATTGACCCAAAGGAGTAGCTCCTGTTACAGAATCCACACCGGCAAAAGCGGGAAGTGTCCAAGTCGTTATCTTAACCGGGAAACTGGCTTGCAGGAATGCGCGTCCCAATAAGGCCGGATTAAAGATATTGGCACCCAGTCCACCAAAAACTTGTTTACCGAAAACAATGGCAACTACAGCACCAAGAGCAGTTCCGGCGATTGGAAATGACGGAGGAAGTGTCATCGCTATAAGAAGTCCTGTAAGAATAGCTGAGCCATCATCGATAGTTAAGCCTGTCTTCATGATCTTATTGCAGGCATATTCAGCGACCATAGCGGCAAAAACAGCCACGAGGATCGTGATCATTGCTTTTGTTCCAAAGAACATCAAGGATACGATGATAGCAGGCAAAAGAGCTGCAATAACCGTATACATTATCTTCGGAACGGATTTTTTTCCTTTATTGTGAGGAGCCGGAGCAACAATGGTCATACGATCCGATTGAAATAAACGCCGACGGGGATTCGGCTTGGGTTTTGGTTTATCTTCTACCGGTTTTTTTATTTCTTTTTCCGAAATTGCTTCTGTTTTTATTTCTTTTTTTAACTCTTCCGGAGTAGATTTTTGCTCAGTCATGCTTTCTCCTTTGCCTTTTTCGCCGTTTCTTCCCGAAGGCGAATCTTACCTACCCGGATCCATTGTACCAGCGGAATGTTCGCCGGACAAACAAAGGCGCAGGATCCACATTCAATACAATTCATGATACCGAATTCATCTAGTTTTTCGCTCTCTTTTACTTGAGAGAACTTTGATAAACGCAAGGGCATTAAGTTCATTGGACAGGTATTCACGCAGGCACCGCAGCGAATACAAGGGAATGTACTTAATTCTTCAACCAGTTCACCGGTCACGGCAACAATTCCGCTGCTTCCTTTTACGACCGGAGATTCAAGATGATATTGTGTCATACCCATCATCGGACCACCCATAAAAATACGATGAACATCATCTTTGACGTTCCCGCAGGCATCAAACAGGTTTTTAAATGGTGTCCCGAGACGAGCCATTAGGTTTTTAGGCTGGTTTACCCCATCACCGGTCACAGTTATTACACGTTGGACCAGAGGCTTTGACTCGGTGATAGCTTCTGCAACAGCATAGGCAGTGGCTACATTATTTACGACCACTCCAACATCCATGGGAAGTTTGCTGAAAGGCACTTTGCGTTTCAGGACCGAGTAGATCAGCATTTTTTCAGCACCCTGAGGATATTTAACCTTCAGGGGAACAACAGTAAAAGGATAACCAAGCTCAACAACACGTTTTTGCATTTGTGCGATGGCTTCGGGTTTATTGTTCTCAATGCCGATATATCCCTTTTTTACATCCAGAATATGCATCATGATGTCCATTCCCAGCAGGATCTTATCTGTTTCTTCTACCATCAGACGGTCATCTGAAGTAAGATATGGCTCACATTCAACACCATTCAAAATAAAAGAATCAATGGCTTTATCTTCCGGAGGATTCAGTTTGACATGGGTCGGAAAAGTCGCTCCGCCCAAGCCAACAATACCTGCATTGCGGATAGTTCTCAATAATTTTTCTTTTGGCGCCCATTTCCAATCATCAGTCTTTTCCAATAATTCCCATTCTTCTTCACCCTCGCGTTGTATATGGATCATAGTCGCACGCATACCGAGAGGATGGTAATATTTTTCGATATCTTTTACAACACCGGTGATACTTGAATGGACAGGTGCCGAAACATAGGCACCCGTATTGGCAATGATCTGGCCGGTTTTGACCTTGTCGCCTTTTTGAACCAGTGGCTCACAGGGCGTTCCGATATGCTGCTGCAAAGGGATGTAAACATCATCCGGCAATGGCAGGATCTCGATGGCCTTATCGTGACTGAAATACTTGTAATCTTCAGGGTGAAGACCTTTTTTAAATGTCGATAGCTTCAATGTGTATCTCCCATTGAAATGCGGTAAATAATGCCTAATTAACAATGTTAAATATAGCAATAATGACAATAAAATCCATTGGGTTTTTAAATAATATTGTTAATAATGAGGAAATACCTCTAAATATTGTGATGCTCATCATACTCTGGTAGCATATCGAAGTTACGTTGATATTTTTTTATTATTTTCAGAAATGAAAACTCGTAAGAGACAAAGATTATCGGGATATGATTATCGCACTTCGGGTTCGTATTTCATCACTATCACAATTGATAGTGGTCACATAAGATTTGGAGAAATATCCGATGGAAAATTAATATTGAATAAATATGGTTTGATCATTAATAAGTGCTGGACTGATATTCCCAAACATTATGATAATATCAAATTAGATGAATATATTATCATGCCAGATCATTTTCACGCGATCATTCATATCATTGGTGATGTCTCTGTACGGAATGGTTTGAATGGAAAAGTACGGAACGGTTTGAAACCGTTCCGTACGGCAATTAAAATTCATGGCTTATCTGAAGTTATCCGAGCTTTTAAAACATTCTCTTCGCGCAGGATCAATGATATGCTGCCGGAAAGAGATTTTAAATGGCATAAATCATTTTATGATAGAATTATCAGAAAATTCAATAATGAAATTGAAGGTTTTAGGTTGTATATAAAAAATAATCCAAAAAAATCCGTTCTAAATAATCATTAAGGCATAAAAAAGTACGGAACGGTTTTTTCTACAGGAATTCATTAAATGATATAAAAAAGTACGGAACGGTTTAAAACCGTTCCGTACAGTGCTATAATGTTTCAATGGCATTTATTTCAGCAACGTCATCCTATTTACGATCATTTCTTCACCTGCGCTGATCTTATAGAAATACACACCGGAACTCAGGAATGAAGCATCAAAATTCACCTTCCATGATCCGGCATTAAAACGCTGATCTGCGATCAGAGCAACACGCTGACCGCGTGTATTGAATACTTCAATTTTAACCTGATCGCTTACCGGCAGATCAAAGCTAAGGGTTGTAAGTGGATTGAAGGGATTCGGATAATTGGGATATACCTGAAAAGTTTCAGGGATACCCGCTACCGATGTATTAAAATCCACTCTTAAGTCGAAATTGACCGTATCGGATAATTCACCAACACCGTTATCGGTAGCGATCAACATGATCGTGCTGGTTCCAACGTAATCCGCTTCAGGGCGAATTCGCATTTTACCGGCAGGTGATGCGTAAAACCGGATCCTAACCGCTGCGGTGTCGGGAATGGCCGTAAAGCTCAATACATCATTTGGATTCGGATCGCTGAATGATGCATAAAGATAGATCGCGACATCAGACATTGTATTCGTATCGGGCATTGCTTCGATCACCGGTGGTAAGTTAGGTTCCGGCAAGCCCTCAGCTTTTTCGGCTGTTCTTAACTGATCTACATAACAAGTTATGATAGCTTCAGAGTTACCCCCTTCACCGCGTAAGTGAATGGAATCAAAGTTATAGCTGGTTCCATCCCAGGTACTGCCTGTCATACCACTCCATTCGCCGAATTGTGTCGGATCATCACGATCCCATTCAAGCAATTTCCAGCCTTCCCAATTAATAAGATACCATTGAGAGACCTCAAACAGGTTTGCACCATTGCGTTCCCGCAAGGCAAAACGGATCTCATAAGGAACACCAAAACCAAATACATAGGCTTGAAGCACACCGGCTGTATCAATGCCTGCAGTTGCATTCAGGTCAGCGGAATAGATACGGGCAAACCAGTCAGTGGTATCCGGTACGACAATGATTCGTAATGCGTCGTTATCAGCACCAAATCCGGCAATATAATTCTCAGATGTAAATGATGTGGAAGATTCCGTGTCATTGATACCGCTGGTCGAGCCACTGTATCCCGGTCGAAACCAAGCATAGGTTCCCCCAAAATTATCAATAGAAGTCCTGCTCATATAATATGAACTGTCTGTTATAAAGCTTATAGTTTCCGTTCCCATGGCATTGCCTGTCGTATCTTCAACGCCTGCGGCAATGTCCAGAGTGATGACTTCCTGGCTTGCCATCAATGAATTGGGCTTTACATTCACATAGGTGCGATTATCGGATCCTTCGAATATTACATAAGACGGATAAATATCATACCCACTGTAACTGAAGGTGAAAAGATCTTTTAATGTTGATCTTTCCAACAACTCGTTGAAAACCAAAGATACCGGCGCATCCGTATCGATGAACATATCGCCTTCTTCGGGAATGCTTGACGTTAAAATGGGTGCTTCTTCATCGGCACCTGAAATGGTGAAACTAAAGCTGAACGCATCGCCACCGGTTCCGTCTCCGTTACCATCAATGGCCAAACCGATCTGATCTTGAGTTCCTGCCTCAAGCGTAATGGTGTAAGTTATATTGAACTGCCATGCTCCGCTTATATTCAGGATAAGGTGGTCATCTTTTACCCACGTGGGGTTATTCCATTCCAGGCGTCGATTTACCAATTCGGGTGAAACAAGCAGATTCGCCATCAGACTATCGGCATTCATGCTTTTATTGAATTCAAGGGTCACGATCTGATTATTTGGTATATCGGTCGCGGTATTGGCCGGTTCATGAGTCACTACGCGGGGAGGTGTGGTCGGTAGTGCATCGGTATTAACGGTAGTTGCCGTCGGCGATTCGATCCACCAACGGCTGCATTGCGTAACATTGTAATAATAGCGATCGGCATTCAACTGTAAGCCATCAAACACTACATCATACGTAAATGCAGAATCACTATAGACGACCTTTACGATCTCATCGGATGTTACATCAATATTTGAATCTTCAGAACGGTAGATAATAAACCATTGAGGATCCGTTATACTTACATCGGGAGTAATGGTCATTGTATATGATGTATCATTGTTCTTTACCATGGCCAGTGTGGGCGTAGGTGGTACATCGCTATTCAGGAAAGCATAACTGGGATGTTTTGTTATATTTGCAAAAACGGTATGGGAGCTTTCCTCGGCATAGCGGGAGTCTTTCCAATCACCATAAGCAAAGAACTGAAATCCTTTGACCCAGGGAAGAGTGCGAACTGTTTCAACAATATCTTTATGAGCGGGCCAACCGCTTAATAGATAGGAGGGTGGTCCCGGAGAAAAATAACGCCCGTCTGCAATCCCTTTCGTAATATAAGGATACCAGTCGGTCTGAAGCGCTGAACGCAATTCGCTTCCGGTATGCCAATGATAGCTCATGGCTGTGATCATATCCACCCAGCCTTCGTTCAGCCATCGGGCGGCATCCTGATAAGTACTGTAATAGCCGTTCCAGCCGGCATCTCTATGTCTACCAAGCGCTGCAGGAGAAACTTTAACCCATGGCTTCATTTGCTGAACGGTATCATGAACAGCCTTGATAAATACATTGGTTGCTCCGCGGCGCCAATCGCCCCAGGAAGCGAATTTAACACCCGGTGTTGCATCGGGAAAAAGATCTGTACTGTCCGGAATACCGCCGCTTTCCGGATGTTCAATATCATATGAATATCGGGCATCTGCGGTGGGAAACATAGGAGCACGATTTGATTGAGCATCTTGTTCTCGTTTTTCTAAGTATTCTTCCATTCCGGGAGCTAAAATACCGTCAGGCAAGTCATGTTCTTCAGCATATTTTGCTGCTAGAGTACTAAAGTCGCCATTATCATATTCATTCCATCTTACATAATCGAAATGAATACCGTCAATATCATAATTTGCAACGATCTCTGCTGCCAAATTCACAGTATAATCACGAACAGCCTTTAAACCGGGTGATAATGAACGCGACTGAGGCATTGGAGTACCGTTTCCGTCACGACAAACCCATTCGGGGTGAACCTGTGCAGGCGCACCGGTTATTGTGCTTGAACAATGAAATGTATTGAACCAGGCATGTAATTCCAGTCCGCGTTTATGTGCTTCTTCAACGACATATGCTAATGGATCATATCCCGGATCGGAGTAACCAATATACGATCCCCAAGGTTCAATGGCGGAGGGATAATAAACCGTGCCACCTTGACGTACTTGCCATAAAATGGCATTCATTCCGGCTTCTACGTGTTTATCAAGGATATCCCGTGCTTTTGCTTTTAGTTCTTCCGCTGTTCCACTGGATGAGAACTGATTCCATGTGATCGACCAGATCGCACGCCATTCGCGGTTATCGGCTGCAAATAACGCACCGCCGATCAGACAGATCAATAATATAATACTCAGTATTTTCTTCATTTGGGCTCCTATTTATAGAGGTAGTATTTCTTTGACATTTCCCTAAATTCTTTAACATCGCGTTCAAATATAGGTTTGATATCGGCAAATTTGTAGTTCTTCATGAATGTTTTCCGTATTTTATCTGTACCGCAAACCTTATCGAACATGCGCCAACGTGTCTCTCCCATTTTGAACAGATCATATTCCGGGTATAATTGATGATGGACTTCCATAAAACGGAATTGCAGGTACATTAATTCCACTTCCCGGAAATCGGTAATGTGGATCTGAACACCTTGAACTTCTTTTCCCTGATCTGCTCCATAATATGGTTTATAGGAAATGGGCCGGAAAGTAACTCCTTTAAGGCCCAGTGCATTCATGGCATTCGCCAGTTCCTGTGCATCCATCCATTCTGCAGCATATGTTTTAAAAGGAACGGTATAGCCGATACCGATATTCATTTTGTATAATTCACCCAAGACACCGGTTGCGACATAATATGGGGGTGTATTTCCTTCGGGTATATGGGGTGATGAAGGCACCCAACTCAAGCCTGTATCATCAAAGGCCATTTTTCTTTTCCAGCCCTTCATAGGAACAACGGTCAGGTCACATTTAACGGCATCCGTCAGAAGGCCTTCTTCGTTATAAACTTTCGCAAGCTCACCAATGGTCAATCCATGTACATAGGGAATCTTGTAAGCACTGACTCCCGAATGAAATCCGTCTTTAACGGTAGCACCTTCAACAATATTACCCGTTAAGGGATTAGGGCGATCTAAAACTACAAATTCTTTTCCATATTTTGCGGCTGCTTCCATACAATAGCCCATCGTACTGATATATGTATAGGAGCGACAGCCGATATCCTGAATATCAAAAACCAATATATCTACATTTTCCAGCGATTCTTTAGTGGGGGCCTTAGTCTTGCCATATAAAGAATATGCAACTACACCCGTTACTGGATCAACCACATTATCAATTTTCTCACCCGCACCGAAGTTTCCCCGAACACCATGTTCCGGACCATAGAGTGCCGTTAATTCAACTTCAGGAGCTTCAAAGAGAATATCGACAGTTGAACGCAGGTCCTGGGATACGCCGGTGGGATTGGTGATCAATCCTACACGTTTTCCTTTTAGAACATCAAAATCATTTTCTTCAAGGACATCAATACCGAGTTTTACTTGTGGCTTAGCCATGCCGGAAGACACAAAAAGAAGGCACAGCAAAACAATGCTAATAACATGAGCTCTTTTCATATTATTCCTCTTCGATTTTAGCAAATTTTGTGTATTCGATCTTTGCACGCGGATGATCCACCAAAGTCAGTGTTTTTTTATCAAGGAGATAGGTACTGGAAACATTCATTATACTCAGATTCAGCGTATCATTATTCAAGGTATAAGTGCCTTCATTTTCATTACCTGAGGTGCTGACAATGATCTTCCCGTTACTATAGATCTTCATTAAAAAAAGATCTAGAAAAACTTCATTCTGTTCCTTCCATTCTTGATCATGATTATTGTAAAGGGCATAATAAGTACATTTCCAAACCCCTTCAATTTTATTGGGTTTGGTAACAAAGAAAATAACCACGACTACTGCAATAAGCAGAAGTGTTACAATGATCTTTTTCATATTAATACTCCTTATATTTTAATGAATATCTTCTTGCGATACAGGATCAAAGAGATCGCCCAAAAGATAGTGATGGTTGTTAAGGCAAACATCAAAGATGCATCTATTTTACTATAATTTGCCATTGGCATAAATACTTTTGCAAAAAGCCAGGATTTAACACTTACCGTTGTTCCGTTCATGGGAATGAATTTAATGTAAGCAAGCAATTTTGCGTAGATGGACGAAAGCACAAAAATAAAGAGCGGATTGGAGCCAAAAACCACAAAAGGTTTGGTTATGCTCTTCCATCCCAATATATCGATCAAAAGAATAGATACACCGAGAAAGAGCATCGCCCAACCACCCATGAAGATCACATAGGATGAGGTCCAGATCGGTTTATTGATCGGGAAGAATAAGCTCCATATCCAACCAAGAAGCAGGAATGCAACCCCGCGAATAAGCATTTTTTTAACCAATTCCTTTTTATCCGGATTGGCAAGGATCAACATACCGGTAAAATATCCTAGAATAGTGGTTACGATGGACGGGAGTGTGCTTAGCAATCCTTCCGGATCAAAAGCAATGCGTGCACCCATACTATCCCGATAACCATGGTAAACATGACCGTCACCAAGTATGGCAAGATCAACTTTTCTAACGAGCACATCTTCGATACCATATCCCCCGGTAGATGCAAGTAATACCCAGTAACCCACCAAGATACCCGCTGAGATCCAGACTACTGTTTTATGATTGAATTTTAAAACGAGAAGAGATGCAAATAAATAGCATAAAGCGATCCGGGGTAAAACACCCACTAAACGCCAGGTCCCAAAAAGATTTTTCACCACTTCACCGAAGGTTTCTCCTGCTACCGGACGAAGGAAATTCAAAAAGAGACCCAATCCAAAAATGATCATGGTTCTTTTAATGATCTTTTTTGTCGCATCTTTATTCAGCTTATAATCGTATTTGCGAAATGCAAAAGCCATCGCGACACCGACAATGAACAAAAAGAAAGGAAATACAAAATCAGTGGGTGTCCATCCATGCCATGCGGCATGTTTTAAAGGTGGATATATCGCGCCCCAGGTACCGGGATTGTTCACCAGTATCATCAATGCAATCGTCGCACCGCGAAAGACATCCAAAGCTATCAGTCGTTTCGATTCAGTCATGATAATTCCTTGTAGATTAGTATTTATTATATCTTCTTAATGTAAGAATTTATTGCTGTGGTGTCAATCCTTAGAAGAGGTTTAGGCGTTTAAAAGTTTAGGCTTGTTACGAGTTGCGAGTTTCGACTGTTTACTGTCTTCCTGACTTCTGCCTATAGGAACAGGCTTGCCTGTTCCCTACACCGTTCATTGTTTACCATTCACGGTTCACGACTTACTGTTCACTAAAAAAAGCCCCGTCAATTTCTTAACAGGGCTTTGTATTTACAATGTCTATATTTACTTAGAGAAAAGA
>JAYEJI010000062.1:0-3928 GCA_034660515.1 Fidelibacterota bacterium | reverse complement strand
CTGAAGGGTGATGACAAGGATATCAATATTGTTTTCCCCGTCGCTGAACTTGCCGATACGCTCCAGTGTTTTTATGTATTGTTTATAGGCGTCCGGGATGTAATTCCCCTGGTAGGTAAAGGGAGCGTCATCAATTCTGTTAAGAAGGTTTTTTATAAATCCGGTAAAACCGCTTTTATCAAAAGAACTTTCAAAGGTTTCACTGATAATTTTTTGTGCCTGCTGTTTATCCATATTTATTCACCTGCTAAATATAATGAGAGTATGACTTCACGTTTACCGAATATTGCAGGGTTCTGCTCGGCATAATGGCTTTCCAGCAGCCTTTCGGGAATATAGGTCTGGAGCACTGCCAGCACCTTGAAAGGATTTATAAGTTCAGATTTAAGCGCATTTAAGGCTTTTAATGTATTTTTTGCTGTCTGCTTGGGCAGTCCGCCTTCTTCAAGCTGGGTCAACACCTTTTTCAGGTAAAATTCCTGGTCATCGGTGAGTTTCTGCGTGTTTTTCATGGTTGCTTTTAGAATTCTCAGGATATTGGCGGCGCTGTCGCGGCCTCTCCTTTTTTGAGGTTCAGCCATTTCTTCGGTAGTAGCAATAATAAAGGCTTCCTTGTTTTTGTCCAAGAGGTCATAAATCTCTACGGGAAGCTTGTTCCTTTTTTCATCAGGCGAGCTTTCAAGCAGTTTAGCTGCTGATATAAAATCAAATTCTTCTGCTTCTTTCTTATCTGCCTGTGCCGTAAAAAATTTCTGCAGTTTCCCGCGCCTGAAGTAGGTTATAAGCGACTTCGCAAAATAATTGTTAAGCTTTGCTGTGCGTGCTTTTTTAGGTAGAAGTTTTATTTTTTCAAAAAGGTCTGGTTCTTTTTCCCGGATATCCCTGATAACCTGAAGATATTTAAGTTCGCTATCCTCCGCCTCATCATCTCCTTCCAGTGTTTTCTTTGAGGTCAATCGGTCAAACAGCTCGTGTGAACCTATGGGCTCTCCTTCGGTTAAAAGCTCCGCATCGCCGCCAAGCAGGGTTAAAAAGGCATTGATTTTTGCTTCTGCCGCTTCTTTCAGCTTTATCTGGTCATTGGATTGTGTGGTAGGGAAAAAATTGAAGGTATGGATGACGTCAAAGGGTGTGTCAATCCGGTTAATACGCCCTACTCTCTGCATCATTCTGGTCGGGTTCCAGGGGATATCATAATTGACCACCACATTTGAACGATGCAGGTTTACACCTTCCGACAGAACTTCGGTGGAGACAAGTATTCGATAGTCTTCTTTGGGGTGACGGGCTCTGGCATCAAAGTTTTCAATCACTTTATCGCGCACAGACTCGCCTGAATCACCTGTAAACAAAAGAACCTTGCCGAGGTATTCTTCATTTATATTTTTAAACAGATAGTTGGCTGTTTCCTTTGATTCCGTAAAAATAATAAGATGATTGTTTTTTAAGACTGCATTTTTTGACAAATCGTTTATGAATTTTATGAGCTTCGGATCACGGTTTACCTTCTGCCAGAGCTTTTTAACTTTCAGCAGGATGTCATGGTCATGCTGCAAATCTATTCTGAGCTTTTTTCTGAAATCTTTGCTCTCATATTTTTCCGCCTTGCCTTCATCTATTAATCGTTGAACTGCCTCGTCATCATCGTTCTCCAGCAGTTCAAATATCTTGTTGGTGTGCTTTTTACTTACATACACATTGCCGCTATCCAACTCTTTTATGAACATTTCGTAGGAATGCAGGAACCTGTCCACTGAATTTCTAAAGGCAAAGAAACTGCTTTCCAGCCGTTTGACAAGCAGGATTTTCATAAACCGTCCCATATTTCTCTGGGACTGCTCTTCAAGCTGGTCAATTTTGCCTTCATAATAAAGCATGGGCATGTAACGGGCGTATATGAACTTATTGGCAATCATGTCGATGGTTTTAGTAAAAATATCGTCTTCTTCATCGTTGAGTTCATAGAATAGCGGCTGCGGTTTTTTAACATTCGGAAATTTAAGACCCTGTTCTTTTATGTCTTTGCTGAAATAATTTTCAATTTCGGTCCTGGTGCGACGCACCATTAAATATCTAAGAACTTTGTTCCGTATTTCTCGTGAGTTTGCTTTTACAGTATTTATATATTCGGTATAGTCTTTCTTTCTGTCCAATTTTTTTAGTTTTTTGCCCAGCCTGCTAAAGAATGCTTCCAGATCAGGCAGATTGGGAATTGTGCTTTTTTTGGCTTTCTGAAACAATTTAAGAAGACTTAGGATATCTTTAGGGGTATTATTGTAAGGAGTTGCAGTTACCAGGATAACTCTTTTCCCGCGACATATTTCCGCCAATTTCTCATAGGAAATTGTTGTTTCGGTTCGGAAACGGTGTACCTCGTCTATGATAATATTTGTGTATTTGTCTGTTCCTCTGGCCAGCAGGTGGTCCAGTTTTCCGATAGATTCAAAATCTGCCGGAACTCTGAAGTCTGAGAAGACATTCGGCCAGGAGCCGGGATTGGATTTTTCCAAAAGCACCGGAGGGGCGATAATAAGCGTTCTGCCGTCCAGTTGGCCTGCCAGCATAGCTGAGATGTAGGTTTTCCCCAGCCCCACAACGTCGGAGATAAAAACGCCGCCGTATTCCAGAAGTATCTTTTTGGCGTTTAAGACTGCCTGTTCCTGATATTCAAGTTTTTTAAACTCCTGCGGGAGATATTTAACAAATACCTCATCTGTCTGGCTGAGCTCATCTTTGAAATATTCATAGAGAAATTTCAGGTATAGCTGATAGGGCGTGATATTTTGAGTCAACCATGTCTTGCCCTGAATGGTCTGAACATACTTTTCACTGACATCTACAGCGTTAAGCCACAATTCCTCAAATTTATTTTTCGCAAAATCATAGTCATTTCTGTTCTTTAGTTCCACGTTGAATTCAAGATTATCAACCAGTCCGGCTTGTGTAAAATTGCTGGAGCCAGTGATAACACGTCCGGTATCTCTGTCACCCTCCTTAAATGTCATGATATAGAGTTTAGCGTGGATATTCTGTGACGGATAAGCCCTGATTTCCAGTTTGCCGCTATTAACCCATTCTATAAATTTATGGACGCCTTCTTCAATATTTCTATTGTCCTCAGAATCCTCCATTTCTTTCTGAACAAGATTTTCAACTTCCTGCTTGGCTTCGGCGTGCGAGAAATCAATTTGTTGCTGTTTTTTGGCGTTTTCCAGTAATTCGTAAGTTTGTCTGCTTGTGCTGATTCCAATAAGAATTCTTATTTTTTCTGTGTTTTCTAAAGAATGGTAGATGGCGTGAAACCCGCTGGAATAGAAATAAGCTACAATGCAGTCAAAGAATGAAGTGTCTTTAATAAGGACTTCAAACCGCTCTTTAAGTCTTTGATTTTCTTCGTTGGTTATAAATGATAGATCAGTGTTCATATGTATCCTTTGTTATCATCTTTGAATAAGATTTAAACATACCTACGAAACATTCGTGCAGCACATGTATAAAATTGAATATTGTCTTTCCCCCGCACTTTTCCTGATGAAACAAGCGCCATCTTTTTAATCGAAAGCCTCAAATTCCTTTTTCTTGGATTAACAATCGGAACCTGTCAACAACTTTCGGACACTCACTGTTAAAAATTACTGTAGCAGTTTTCTGTACCCCAACGTCTCTGCTGGGGGATTAATCCATGCCGCCTCCGGCAAAGCAGGGGGCAATGGTACACCTCTTACAAACCGTTCAGGATGGGCTTCAAAAGCAACCTCAAGAACCTTTTTTCTGGACTCGACCACATCCCTTGCAAGCCCATAATGGACTACCTCAGGAGTCAACATGCCGATTCCACTATGCCGATGCTCGGTGTTGTACCAGGTAAAGAAAGATCTGCAAAATGCCACGGAGTCCTGCAAAGATCCAAATCGATCCGGAAAACCAG
>JAYEJI010000061.1:0-15647 GCA_034660515.1 Fidelibacterota bacterium | reverse complement strand
GCCCCAGTTAATGATCCTAAAGTAGGTAAAGTCTGTCTGCCACAGTTCATTGACCTGTTTTGTGGGATTCTTAAACTTATCTCCTGCCGACATTAAAATGAAGGCCGGTGATGTGATCAGATCATAAGACTTAAGTATCCTGTATACTGAAGATTCGGAGATAAAGTACTCGTATTTATCTGTAATATGATAGGCCAGTTCACGGGGAGATTTATCCGGTTCTTCTAACGCGATATCAACCACCTGTTCTTTTACAAAATCCGGGATCCTGTTCCAAAAACGCTTAGAGTTTGCAGGCCTCGTTGCCAGTCCATCATAACCATCTTCAAGATACCGCTGATACCAGTTATAGAAGGTACTGCGATTGATACCCAGTTCCATGAGTGTTCTTTTTGCCGATATTTCAGAGTTTTCTACCAGTTTGATTATCTCCATCTTTTCCGATTGGGAGTGTCTCATATATTTATCGATCTTTATTCCGTGCCATTCAAACTTTTTTTTAGAACCCGGTTCTTCAGTAGTAGTTCAGCTACCAGCTCTTTAAGCTGTCCATTCTCTTGTCGCATTTCATTTACTTCCACACTATTTGCTTCACGTATAGTATCGCCTTGGAGGCGCTTCTTTCCTGCTTCTAAAAAGTCTTTGCTCCACTTATAATATTGATTGGGATGAATGCTCTCACGACGACAGACTGCTGCAATACTATCTTCACCTCTTAAGCATTCTAGGACGATCCGTATTTTGTCTTCCGGGGAAAATCTTCTGCGGGTTGCTCGTTTGATGTCTTTGATCACTTTTTCTGCACTGTCTGATGGTTTCATTTCGACTCCTTTGCTACTATTTTAAGTTACAAAAGTGTCTCTTAATTTCTTACCTCAAACTGTCCACTTTACTCTGACGTCAAACAGAAGGAGGTTCGATTCCCTGATGGCGTACGAAAGCCCACTTTTAAGAGTGGGCTTCATTATAACTACACCGTTACTTGCAGTACTTCACCACCTACTCGCAAGCATACCGAGAGAAATTGACTAAAACTCGCAAGAGAACCGGTCTTATATAGCATAAAGCCACATGGGAGGTGGTAGGTGCTCAGATTATAACTTTGTAAACTGAAATGTATTTGATTACCTGATACATCACACTGTCTGATAAATGGGGGAGGATCATCTAATTGTCTTCAACATATTTTTTAAAAAGATCAGGATGGATGGTTTTCCATGAAATATAACCGCCAAAAAGAACCATTACATTTGAAAATCCCCTCTTTTTAAGTTTATATCCCGTATTAATGGCATTAGATCCAAGCTCACAGATCAGTATAATATTTTTATTTTTAGGAATAGTATTAAAATATTTGTCCGTTTTGAAATGGTCAACCAATTCAGCCTTTGCCATCGGTTTAGTGATCTTTCTTTGAAAATTGGATCTGATATCTACCAATAAATAATCCTTGTTAAGTATCATTGATTCATCAAATTCTTTAGGTAATAAATAATGTAAATTTATTTTATCGTTTAATATTTCCTTGAGTTTTTTAACAGTATATTTTATGTCTTTTTTACTGCTATATTTTCCAATTGAAAATCTTATAGATGAATTCGCGTCCTTATTGCTTAAGCCAATAGCTTTTAATACATGCGAAGCTTCTCCTCCTCCTTCAGAACATGCCGAACCGGTTGAAGCACAAATTCCATAATAATCTAAAAGAGCTATCATCTTATTATTATCTGTTTCCGGGAATAAAAGATTAATAGTACCGGACAATCCTCCTGTTAACGGTCCATTAACTTTTATGTTTGGAAAAAAATCTTTTATAGAGTTAATAAATAAGGATCTTAATGATCTTATCTTATTATTATATCCTAATCCGTCTTTTATTATAACTTTTGCCGCCTCACCAAATCCTATGATCCCGATAGTATTTTCTGTACCCCCTCTTAAAAGAAATTCCTGATAACCACCGTGAATAAGATTTTCAAAATTTTCAGAAGTTTTGAAGTATAGTGCACCTATACCTTTAGGTCCATAAATTTTATGCGAAGAATAAGTAAGAAAATCAACATCCATAGTTTTAGCGTCAATGGGGATTTTCCCAACAGCTTGAACCGCATCAGTATGAAAGAGAATATTTTTGCTATGAGCAATTTCCGATATATGCTTTATATCCTGAATAGACCCTATTTCATTGTTAGCTGACATTATTGAAATTAGAATAGTTTTATCATTTATAGCTTTTTCTAATTCATTTAGATCAATTAAACCGTCAGAATTTACAGGCAGGTAAGTTATCTGGAAACCTTGTTTTTTCAAGAATTCACAGGTTTCAATTATTGATGGATGTTCAATTCTTGAAGTAATAATATGATTTCCTTTTTCTTTCAAGGAGCTTGCTACTCCTTTTAAGATCATATTATTAGCTTCTGTACCTCCGGATGTAAATATTATTTCTTCAGGTTCAGCATTAATTAATTCACTTACATGCTTTCGTGCGGTTTCAACCAGACTTCCCGTATATTTTCCTATTGAATGATGAGAAGAAGGATTACCATAATGCTTCACAAATGATTTTATTTTTTTTGCTACTCTTTCATCAATTTGTGTTGTAGCGTTATTGTCCAAATAAACTTTTCTTCTAAATTCCATTATATCTCTTTCATTTTACTTTTTGATCATTATTACAATTGTCTGTAATTGGATCATGAACTATTTCAAGTATTAATAGAAAAACATAAACTCCATTGAAAAATTATTGCTCCCTCTATACATTTTTTATCCTTTAATAAGGCTGAAATTTAAGAATCTGTGATGAAAATCACAAGGGATAGTTTGCAACATTAATTATGAATAGAAAAAAATATTTTCTTATCGTTTATCGTTTATCGTTTATCACTCATCATTCTTTAACTTCAGCTTTTTTGTTATTCTGTAGAAAATTATGGTTTTGTTTTTTTGTATAGATACTGAAAATTCCTTCAGGATCTTATAAGCTGAATTTTTGTAGAAACGCATGGCATTGACATTATCTTTTTCAACATCCAATACTATTCTTTCAGCCCCTGTACTTTTTGCCCAGAGCTCATTTTCGAGAAGCAGTCTTTTCCCAATACCCTTTCCTCTATATTTCGGATATATCGCTATATTGCTAATATAATATTCACCATTATTCAGCTTGCCAACGGTTCTATTGAGTTTTAAGAATACTGATAATCTGCATAGAATATGAATGCCAAGGCTTTTAAATAACAGAAACCCTGTTCTGATATTTTCACTATTTTTCGTTTGCCAATCATATCCCAGGATCATCCCACATACTTCACCATTAAGCTCTATGAAATAAACATGTTCAAAGCTGAAAAGATTGGATCCGGACTTGAATAAATACTGTAATAATATTTTTACTTTTTTTCCGAAAAGAATTGAAAAATAAGGTGCTGAGATCAATACAAGCTCAACAAAATCTTTCGCGTCGCTTGCTTTTGCTTTTCTTATAATATCCATGGTTCATCCACATCATAATATAATAACACAAAGTATCTATTTCTCTTTTTCCTGCGCAAAACATTATTTTCATATTGCTATTTGCTGATACCTGCCATACGGAATCTGGAATAAAAATTTCTCATTATCAATCATTTTTTAAATATATTTACCGAATCCACTCGGAAAAAGAAATTTTGGTCTGACCTTCCCGTATATCCCAAAAAAGCATTGTGTTTAGAACAAAACATTAGTATTATTTTATCTATTGGACTTATGTCAATAGGGGAAGAATAAAACACACACAGGATGGATATTTAATTTGGGGACAATACGTATCAGAGATACGCTCCGATGATCTCGGAAAAACGAATTCCATTATCAAATACCATCTTTTGTGCTGATCATTCACAAGTTGAATGATATATAAACTATTTAAATGAGTGAGGAACTATGTTAAGTACTCTGACAAAGATCGCACGCCAAAAACTCCATGCAAAACGGAAAGAAATGTTTGGTAAATACCCTGATATTTACACTAAGATGTATAAATTTACCCGCAGTGATACAGCGCGGGCACTGGGATACTATCCCTATTATCCCAAAATTGAAAATTCGGATGCCACAGAAGTAACGATCGACGGTAAACAAAAGATCATGCTGGGCTCTAATAATTACCTGGGACTGACCAATCATCCCAAAGTGATCGAAGCCGGTATCGCCGCTTTGAAGAAATATGGTTCCGGCCTGACAGGTTCCCGTTTGTTGAATGGAAATATTATTCTTCATGATGAACTTGAAGAAAGATTGGCTGATTTTGTTGAAATGGATAATGCTCTTGTTTTTTCCACCGGTATGGGTGTGAATGTGGGAACCATTGTATCGATTTGCGGTAAGGATGATCTGGTTTTCAGCGATGAATATAATCATGCCTCGATCGTGGATGGTATCCGTTTTTCACGTGCCCATAAACAAGTATATAAACATAACGATATGAAGGATCTCGAAGAGAAACTGAAAAATGCAAACAGTAAACACCCCCGCTTGATCGTAACGGATGGGATCTTTTCCATGGAAGGCGATATTGCCAAATTGGAAGAGATCGTTGCACTATCAAAGAAATATCCTTCGCGCCTGATGGTTGATGACGCTCATTCAATTGGTGTCCTTGGACCAAACGGGAACGGTACTGCTGCCCATTACGGTGTGATCAAGGATGTCGATCTGATCATGGGTACCTTCAGTAAATCTCTGGGTTGTGTTGGGGGTTTTATTGCCGGTGAAAAACGGATCATCGAATATATCAAGCATCATTCCCGTCAGATGATCTTTACGGCATCTCTTCCGCCTTCAAACGTGGCTTCCGTCATGGCAGCTTTGGAGGTCATTAAATCTGAACCTGAACGCCGTGAACAGCTCTGGAAAAACACGGAATTTATGCGAGAGGGATTCAAATCCATGGGCTACGATACAGGCGAAAGTAACACACCGGTCATTCCTGTCCTCATTGGTAAGGATGCAAAGACCTTCCAGGTATGGAAAGCACTGATGGCCGCCGGCGTTTATACCAATCCGGTCGTTTCTCCGGCAACGCCTCCGGGACGTGGCTTGCTGAGAACTTCTTATATGGCGACACATACCCGGGAACAGCTTGAGTATTGTCTCGATATGTTTAAAAAAATAGGGAAGAGAACTAAAGTCATTTGAAAAAGTGATAAGTTATAAGATATGAGTTATGAGTAGAATATTTTTATCTTAGCAAAATATAACTTAAATGCTCGAAATTATAATTGCTCACTCATAAATGAACTAGGATTATATATGACTAAAAAACATTTTTCAAAATTAGTTATTTTTGTTACCGGCGCTTCTTCCGGTATCGGAAAAAGCACGGCAGAATATTTATCGCTATTGGGATATGTGGTGTACGGTACATCCCGTCGCCCGGAAGCCTATCCGGAGCCGGAACATTATACAATGTTGAAAATGGATGTGCGGGATGAAGCATCCGTTAAGGAAACGGTTGAAGCGATCATTATGAAAGAAGGACGCATAGATGTTTTGGTAAATAATGCCGGTTATGGTATTGGCGGCGCTATCGAAGATACTACACCTGAAATTGCCACAGCTCAAGTTGATACGAATTTCTTTGGTGTCTATCGGGTTCAGCATTATGTTTTGCCACACATGAAGGCACAAAATTCCGGACTGATAATCAATATGAGCTCTATAGGCGGCGTTATCGGATTACCCTATCAGGGAATCTATTCTGCATCTAAATTCGCCGTAGAGGGTATGACAGAGGCCTTATATAAAGAATTCATAACACGGAACATCCGTGTTTGTATGATCGAGCCGGGTGATTTCAAGACCGGTTTTACGGCAAACCGTGAGATCATAAAAGAAGAAGGCGATATGTTCGAAAAGTCCCGTGCAGTGATCGAACATGATGAACAAAGCGGACAAGCTCCGATCAAGATCGCACAATTGATAGCAAAGATCATCCCGATGAAAAAACCGAAACTTCGTTATGCCATTGGTGCATTTGATCAAAAATTATCCATCTTCCTGAAAAAGATCCTACCCAACCGATGGTTTGACGCGATCATTATTGGATACTATAAAGTTAAGTGACTGGTAACTGGTAACTGGTGAAATAATTGTAGGGACGCGATTAATCGCGTCCCTACTTTAAATATAAAGATAAATATTTCATGACGAATAAAAAAACCTCTCTTATCTTTCGACAAAAGAGGTTTATTTGTATATGATCCAAAATTATTATTTAACCATCAGGCATTTCTGCTTTGGTTGATTTTTCCGGAAAATAATAGTTTACTCCGAAATAGGCATTATTTACACCGCTCCAGATTGATGGCTGTACTTCAACATACAATTTGAAGTTGTTGATCAGATCGATCTGAGTCCCAAGATATCCGTTCAGATCAAAATCGGTATATACCACCCCCCCTGTAGTTACACCCAGGTCAAAATTAAACTTAAACCCACCGTAAAAAGCTACATTGGGAGCCAATTGATAGGACATATTCCATAAAACCACGGGTGATAGTTCGAACGAAGTGCTTCCTATCCTCATTCTGCCACCGTACGAGAAACCGAGATCAATGGTTTGTACTTCTGAAATATAATGCTGCATAAATCCTTCAAGATATAAAAAACCTCCTTGAAGATTGAGCTTCGCGTGAAGATTTGATCTATTAAAACCATAAGTGAAATCGACTTGCAATGAGGTGAAAGAGACACTTGTTCCACCGGAGATAATCATGGTTTTTGGTGCTTCAAGTTTTGCTTTGTAGGCTATGCTTCCAGTAGCAAAAGCAGAATTGATCATAAGTACCATCATTAAGAAAACAATTAACTTCTTCATTCCTTCTCCTTCGATGTTTATTAGAAGTTATTTATTTTTATAAATAAATTTAATGGGAACACCTTTAAAATCATAGTTTTTTCTAAAGACGCTTTCAAGGTAGCGTTTATAGTTATCCATGATCAGTGTTGGCGCATTAGAGAAAAAGGCGATCAGGGGAGGGTTTTCCAGTACCTGTGTAACATATTTTATTTTTATGTATTTTCCCTTGATGGAAGGAGGTGGATTTCGATCAACGATCTTAAGGAAAAAGTTATTTAATTCAGAGGTTGAAATTCGTTGTTTCATTCGATCTTTAATGGCAAAAGCTTCATCAAGAAGTTTAAACAAGCGCTGTTTTTTAACAGCAGATATGAACATAATTGGAATATTGGTTAAAATGGGGAAATGATAATGAAGATCTTTAGTGAATTGTGCAGCAGTTTGAGTCTCTTTTTCAATAAGGTCCCATTTGTTCATTGCTACGATGAGTCCTTTTCGCTGATCAATGATCTCTTGGATGATCCTTACATCCTGAGAACAAAAACCTTTATTCACATCAACCATCAGGATACAAACATGACTTTCACGGATCGCACGCTTGGTACGGATAAAACTATAGAATTCAATTGAATCCGATATCTTGTTTTTCTTTCTCAAGCCGGCCGTATCAACCAGCATGACAGATTTTCCCTGGTATTTCATCTCAGAGTTGATACTGTCACGAGTCGTACCGGCAATTTCAGTCACAATATGTCTGTTCTTGCCCAGAAAAGTATTGGCGATAGTCGATTTACCGGCATTGGGCATACCCAAAATGGAGATCTTAAGATCATATTCTTTTTTAGTGGAAACATTTTCTTCGGGCAGGTTCTCGATGATAACATCCAAAAGATCACCCGTAGAACGACCATTTAAGGCCGAGACTTCTTGTGGTTCTCCAAAACCCAATGCATAGAAACTATGAACTTCCATCTCAAAACGTTCATCATCAACCTTATTGGCGACCAAAAGTACTTTTTTATTACTCTTATGCAGAATTGTGGCGATATAATCGTCTAATTGCGTTATACCGACTTTAACATCTACAATAAACAGGATAAGATCTGCTTCTTCAGTAGCGATAAGAGCTTGTTCGCGAATACCGGCTTGAATGGTATCCTGTGGATCCATCATAATACCACCGGTATCAATAATGGTAAAATCGCGTCCGCTCCATTCCACCTCTGCATATGTACGATCCCGGGTTACACCTTCGGTTTCGTGCACAATAGCTTTGCGCTCACGCAGGAAGCGGTTATAGAGAGTTGATTTACCCACATTGGGACGGCCGACAATTGCAACTGTGTTCATAGCGACTAATATAGTGAACAAGTTGAGCGAATGAAATAAAATAAAGAAGCTGATAGATATCAATAGCCTCGGGTTTAAACCTGAGGCTATTGATTATAAAATATCCAGGATTTTAATCTCGTTCAATCAGTAAAGTAAATATTCTTCACGAATACGGATAAATTGTGATAATTCTTGATGATAAGTGTCAAAAATTTCAGTCGCTGATCTTCCATCGAGTATCATCTGAAATGCTTTCCTGTTTCCCCAAAGCATATTCATCCATCGTTCACGGGTAATAACGAATTTATCAGGATATGTGTTATAGAGAATTTCAATGAGATGTATACCGAATTCGACTGATTTAAAAACACGGGGATCTGTCACCTTAAGCTCTAATCCATAGCAGGTCTTACCCTCATACTTTGGATTCATACAATATCCCGGCATATCTTCAGGTACAAAACTTACAGGAAGGATCTCTATTCCGGCAAGATCGCGTTTTTTTAATTTCGCAATGACAGTATCCGCATCAATAAAATCTGCACCGACCCATTCAAAGGGATGTTCCGTTCCGCGACCCTCTGAAAAATTCGTAGCTTCGAAAAGACACATACCGGGGTATAGTAAAGCTTCATTTAAATTTCGCATATTGGGAGAGGGTGGGATCCAGGTTAATTTTGTATTTTCATAGGACTTATCAGGATTCCAATCACTTACTTTTATGATATGCAGATCAAGTTTCTCAGCGTTTTTGATCCATGCTTTATCTTTGATCATCATGGCTAACTCACCTACGGTCATACCGTGGCGAATAGGGATTGGGTACATACCGACAAAAGAATAAAATTCTTGTTCAATAATAGGTCCTTCCGCAATACGACCTATCGGATTGGGCCGGTCCAGAATGTATACAGGAATGTCATTATTTGCTCCGGCTTCCATAATATTGCCCATAGTTGAAATATAGGTATAAAAGCGAGCACCAATATCCTGAATGTCAAAGATCAAAACCTCAACTCCTTCAAGCATTTTTTCTGTAGGTTTCCGGGTCGCTCCATAAATACTGTAGATGGGAGCACCGGTTTCAAGGTCAATGTTATCTGCAACATGATCACCGGCTGCCGCTTCACCACGAAAACCATGTTCCGGAGCATAAATAGCTTTAATGATAATGCTATCCGCATGTATCAGATCAACAATATGATCTCCATTTTTATCCTTTGCTGTGTGATTGGTAACAATACCAACTGCTTTTCCATGAAACATGGAAAATTGTTCTATACAGGCATTATCAAGCCCGGTATTTACAGAACATCCCAATAATAATGCTGCAATCAGCATGATAAGGCTTATCTTGCGAAACATGCACGCCCTTTTACTTATTTTTTTGAGAATATTTTATTAACGAAACTTCCAACAGATACGGAAGAAGTTATTAAGCCTATCCCTATACCAAAACTAATCGTGATAACCCACAGCATCTTATAGGTTGATGTTCCAATCTCTAGCAGATGAAAAGTTCCCGCCACAAACTTATGGGCAAAGATCAAGCAGATCGCTGAAAACATACCCCCAATAAATCCTTCGATCGCCCCTTCAAAAATAAAGGGCATACGGATCAGGAGATTTCCCGCGCCCAGAATTTTCATGATATCAATTTGACGCCGTTTTGCATAAACCGAAAGCTTGATCGTATTGCGGATCAAAAGATTCATGGCAAATACCAGGATGATCAGGACGAAGATCCCGCCTATGGCAACTGCTTCGGTCACATTTTCCAGTTTTTCTATAAGGGCATGACGATAATGTACTTCATCAACACCATTCAAATTTTCAACTTGGGTCTTAAAGAGTGATAGATATTCCTGATGGTTGAATTCCTTAAGCAATCGGATTTCGAACGAGACCGGCAGGGGATTTTCATTAAGAATATCCATAATATTTTCACCGAATTCTTCTTTGAAGATCCCGGCAGCGGTTTCTTTGGAAACAAAACGAAGTCGTTCAATGGTATTGAAAGTTTCCAGTTTGTTCTGAATACTTTTTACCTGATCATTTGTAGCATCCGGATCAAGATATACCTCAATTACCATTTTACTTTTCAGGTCACGAAGTTGATCATAGAGAACAAATGAGATCTCAAAAAGCGCCACAAGAATAGTTAAAGCGATACAAATCGTCAGAATGGTCGCTACCACCGGGGTGCGTTCACGCCATAAATTCGAAAATGTCTGCTTTAATATGAAAAAAAACTTCATTCTTGATTGGTCAGTAAATTAATTTTTTTATTTGGAATGGTAATGGTTCTTTCACCGGGTAAAACCTCGCCATTTTCCATGTAAATGCGCTTATACGGTGTTTTTTTGATTAATTCATAATCATGGGTCGCCATGATCACGGATGTCCCGTTACGATTTATGCGTTCAAGCAAAGAGAGTACATTTTTTGATGCTTCTCTGTCAAGATTTCCGGTCGGTTCATCGGCAATGACCACAAAAGGGTTCTTCGCCATGGCTCGTGCAATGGCCACGCGTTGTTTTTCTCCTAAACTCAGGGTAGAGGCCCGTTGATCCATGCTTTGCAGCAGGTTCACCTCATCAAGAAGCACATGAACCAATTTTTTAATATATTTTCTGCGGTATCCTTCTATGACCAGGGGTAAAGCAACATTATCAAAAATACTCATGTTCTCAATAAGTTTAAAATCCTGAAATACCACACCGATCTTCCGGCGTAGCAGGTTGATCTGACGGGGGGTGATACGAAAAGAGGACCATTTGTCAACAGTTACCACTCCGGCTGAAGGAAGAATATCCATGTAGATCAATCGTAATAGAGTAGATTTACCGGAGCCGGTCGGTCCGAGAATAAGTGTAAAATCCCCATCATGCATCTGAAGGTTGATATCCTTCAACGCACCGGGGACATATCCATAATTTACGGTAACTTGTCTAAATTGGATCATTGCATTATGACTAATAATCGATTTGAAGCTTCGTGAGCTTGCTCAAATGTAAACTCTTCAAGAAATATAAAGGTTCTGGAGGGGAATTCCACAGACAATTTTTTTATTTCTTGATAGTCATAAATGTGCTGGATATGTTGTTCATGAAATGAACGTCCGTCAGGGTGATATATGAAGAGATCAGTGAAGGAACGCCGGTCTTGTTTACTATAACGATTTTGTCTTTTAAACGAAATGCCCACCTTATTTGTGTCTTCATAGGAAGTGTCGTCAAAGTAGTTCAACATCACACCGGGAAGGGCAAAATCAAAAATATAGATCTGCCCGTTTTTTAAATGTTGATCCATGTATTTCAAATGATCCCGGATGTTATTTATATCCGAAATATAATTCAGTGCATCATGAATATTAAGATAGATGTCAACATCCCTGGGCGGGGGTTTTAACATATTCCCAACATCTAATTCCAGTTCAGGATAGGCTTTTTTCGCTTCATCTATCATGGGTCCGGAAATATCTATTCCGAATTTCTCCGCAGCAGGGAATAAGTGCAGGAAAGTACCTGTACCGCAGGATAGATCATAGATGGAGGAGGTTTTAAAATTAAATTCATCAGCGAGATCAAGGATATACTGACACCAACCCGGATAATCCACTTCTTCCATTAAGCGATTGTAGATCAAAGAAGATTCGGTATAAGGAGGAACGGGTTTATAATTCATTTTAACGCCAGGTAAAGGAGATCACGATGAATAGAATATATATCAGAAGGAAAGCGATAGCATGTGGTCGCTTAATACCTTTACTGATAAAGATAATAGGGAAAAGAAGAAGCGTATAAATGAGCATGAAAGGAACTTCAAATGTATAGATCGAGGTATCGATCTGCAATCCCCTGACTGTTGCGACACCCCCTCCGACAAAGAACATGTTAAATAAGTTGGAACCGATCACATTTCCAATGGAAATATCGGATTCGTGTTTGATCTGGGCCATGATACTGGCAGCCAGTTCAGGAAGAGATGTTCCAAGTGCCACAATTGTCATACCGATGACCATATTGGAAACACCGAAGTGTTCTGCTACATTGGTTGCTCCCTCAATGATGACACGGGAAGCAAATACCAAAGCAATGATACCGCCCAGTGTATATAAAATATTACGGAATATTGAATTATCCGTTTTGGGCAGTTCATCTTTAACCTCATCCTCGCGGGAGGATCTGATAAGGTAGACAACATAAACAATGATGATCAAAAGGAACAGCCAGCCTTCCAAGCGGGAGATACCGTCAAAGGCCATGATACAAAAGAATAATGATCCGAAAAGCAAAATAAGCAGTTGCTGGCGAATATGGTGATATCTTAAAGCAATAGGGGCAATAAGTCCGGCAGTACCGAGTATAAGGCCAATATTTGCAACATTGGATCCAATAATATTACCGACCGAAATATCCGATACACCCTGGAGAACACCGAACATAGATACGGTGAATTCGGGCATAGAGGTACCGAAAGCTACAATGGTCAGACCTACGATCAGCGGTTTAATACCAAGGATTCTGGCAATATTAGCTGAACCTTTTACAAGAAAATTTGCACCAAAGTAGAGAAAGATGATACCGCCTATGAGAATAAGAATACTAAAAGTCAGTGACATGCATTACCTGTACAGTTTGTTGGTGCAAATATAATCATTTATTTCATCAGGGACATAGGATAAAATGGAACGCTTTTCTTTTCGGGCTTCTCGTATTTCTGTTGAAGATACGATCAGCTCCGCTGCATCAAGAATATGGATCTGTGAACTATAGGGATGAGCTTCCACCCGTTCCTTAAGATCGCTTTTCGTACGTGGAAGTACGATAAAATCACAATATCTAAAATGTTCGGGATAACCTTTCCATCTTTTCAGAGTTTCAAGATGATCATCGCCAATGACCCATAAGATGCGATGACCCGGATAAAGATCATGAAATGTTTTTAATGTATCCAGAGTATAGGAGATACCTTTTCGATCGATCTCGATAGTTGAGATATGTGAATTGGGTATATTTTTGCTTGCAATTGTGAGCATATTGAGCCGATGCTCATCGGATGCATATTTTGTTTTATCTTTGAATGGAGAATAGCATGTCGGAATAAAAAATAAAGCATCCGGTTTGTATGTATCGGTGATACGTTCCACAAAATGAATATGTCCATTATGAACGGGATCGAAGGCCCCGCCATATAGGCAAAGTGTCATCATTTTTGCCAATCCGTAGAAAGCTCCATTAAACTATTGTATTGCAATGTTTGGGTCGTTGAAAGTTTTTCAGCTTCAACCCTATCCAACATGAGGATCAGTTTTTCACGCTGTTCAAGTTTTGCGTGACAAGCTGCGATCTCAAGATAAGTATCATTTACGAGATTTGTGTCGTAATAGTTATCCAGAATTTCCTGAAAAGTAATGATAGCTGCATTCCATTCACGAAGGATCATATAGAGTTCCCCCGCTTCAAATACTTTATTTGCCAGCCCGGTACGCAGTTCCTTGATCCTTTTTTCAGCATCGGGACGTTGTTCACTATAAGGATATTCATCAATGAAATCCTGATACGAGCGGATGGCTTTCAGGATATACTGCTGATCCCGTTGATATCCGGGACTTTGCTTATAATAGCATTCAGCGATCTTAAAACGAGTTTCTTCATAAAGATCACTTTTGGGCCAGCGTCTTAATAATTGCTGATATTCATCAATGGCTACCAGATATTCTTTCATTTCAAAATGTGAAGAAGCCAGATAGAACTGTGCGTCATCAGCGATATCCGATCCCGGAGCATTGAAAACAACAAAAGAAAAATCTTCCAGACTTTTATAGTATTTCTTTGCTTCAAATGCCTCTACGGCATCTTCATATCGTTCAATATAGGTGCGTTCCCGCTGAGGTTCATCTGTTTTGGCTTCTTTTGTACCTGAGCATCCGCTAATTAATAGCGAGATCACGAGTAAAATGCTTAATAATTCAATTTTTTTCATAGTGTCCCGTTAATTAAAAACTTACGTTTATTCCTGTCTGGATTCCCACTGCGCCCGATTGCCGGATCAGAGGAGCAGTATGTAATGTAAGTAAAATATCCTGATTTTCATTATGTTTCTTTATACGAAATCCGGCGTCTATCGCAGAAGTGAAATGATTTAAAAAGATCGCTGTTCCAAAATATGTGCCGATATCCAATAATTTATTGGCATCTCTGCGCATTCCGGCATATTCGTACTGGTTATCCGAATATTTTGCAAAAATACCGTTCAAAGGATCTCCGGGATCTTCACTACCGGGATACCAGTCATCCCAGCCTTGTTTAAATTGCTGGTATTTTCCGATATTCTCATAAAAATGATAATCTTTCTGAATACTTAAATTTGTATAACCATTCGCCATATCCACCATCATGGCATTGTATTCCGCAACATCTTCCGGAGAGTAGCTGTGGTTATCAATGTACACCGTTGCCCGATGGGTTGTCGGGTGAATATTAGGATCGTAAACGTTCAACCAATCATTGACATCCCAATGAAAATCCGCATAATCCTCATAGGATTCAATACCGAGAGCTCCCTGGTGATTAAAATAAGCGGTTCCGGCAATAAATGCGGCTTCCAGAGCAACATAGACGATAGCTATGCCCTTATCTCCGCTGTACCATTGTCCGGCACCGGGGAGAACAACGGATAGCCCTACGCCCAAAGGAATGGATTTTGATCTGATCTTTTCAGGGATCTGAGCCTGTAAAAGTGTAAGAGCAATGATCAATAAAATGGCCAATCGTTTCATATTCATCCTTAGAAGTCAAATAAAATGGTCCAATAGAACCGGAAATTATGCCCAATAGTCTTGCTTACGTCAAATTCATCGTATTGTATCATGTCCAGTGCATATACCAGATCAAAGGTCAGAGCCAGAGGGAAACCGTACCATGAATGTCCTGCAATACGAGCTTCAATTCCAATGTTCTGTTTCCAGTCGGGTGCCGAACGGCCAAAGGTCCAGGCGTCCCCGATCTGGTGATATATACTTACATAGAGGTTTTCAAAGGAAAAAGGTTCCAGATTTAAACCAAGTTTTTTACTTAGCGGAAAACGCAATGCTGTGGTCAGGATAGCTTTATGTGTTCCTTCGATGGTATAGAAAGGATAACCCTTCAGACCCGGTAGACCGCCGCCGAAATAATTGAAGAATGAATCGATCTCGGTATTGAACATGATGCCGACATCAAAATTGAAAGATAGGGCTGAATGTTCAGTGCCGGGAAGGGGAATGAACAGATCCGAATCAAAGTCGATCCTCGGAGTAAAATTATTCGTATAGGTCTCGGTATAGGTTCCGTAATCGGTGACCTTGTAATCATCGATGAACCGATTGAAATCATAAGCCAGAATCAGATCATTTATCCTGAATCCTTTGGTGGGGGAGATATTGCTTTGCCAATGTCGCTGAGTAAAATCTGCCCTGTAGCGG
>JAYEJI010000060.1:0-15758 GCA_034660515.1 Fidelibacterota bacterium | reverse complement strand
ATATGCTAAACCTCAATCGAATTCAGTTACATGTCAATGCCGAGAATGAGCCCGCAAAAGCTGTCTACAAAAAAATCGGTTTTAAACATGAGGGAACTCTGCGCCAAGCCATGTATAAGAACAATAAGTATTATGATTTTTGGCTGATGAGTATTCTGGCAGAAGAATTTAATAAATAATTATTAATTGATTATATATAGGTCAACATGAAGAAATTATTAACACTACTTTTATTTATCACAACAGTAATGAATATTTGGTCTTGTGGAGAAATTGGAAATGAGGTAGAAATTGTAGATAATAATTATTCATTTATTGATTTTAGTTACGATGAATTGTTCTATACCTATCCTTTGGTTTATTACCAAATTTATGAACCATTTAAATACGATGCTGATAGTAATGGTGTGATTTTAGCAAGTCTGCATGGTGACTGGTATTATAATCCTGTTTCTATGAGCCAAAGAGGTATTAACCTTTTTGACAGATACAAAAAAGTTGAAGACTCCTTATATCTTGATTATGCCATAAGACATCGTGATGCTTTAATTAATATAATGGATGAGAATTGTTTATTTGAATATAGGATTAATTGGCATCATAGATTAGATATATTTTTATGGAATCCCTGGTATTCAGGTATGGCACAAGGACAGGCTCTTTCCTTATTTTCCAGATTAGCTTATTATGCCAATGATTCACTTTCTCAAAATATAGCAAATGAAGTTTATCAAACCTTGAACTTTAATTTAGAATTAAGTAGGGAAGTTGTTTGGGTAGGAAAAGACGGCTATGCTTGGATAGAAGAATATCCTGCAAATCCCCCCGATCATACCTTTAATGGTTTTATGTTTGCAATTATTGGCATTTATGATTACTACCATTTATTAAATAAAAAGGATGAAACACGGTCAGTTTTATCTTCTTATTTAACAACAATAAAAGACAATATGAAATTATTCCGTAATCCTGGGACCATTAGTTATTATTGTCTACGACATCACCATTCAGATACAACATATCATAAAATTCATATTCAACAATTAGATTATTTCACAAAAATTACAAATGACTCTAGTTTCTCAAAATTTGCTGATACCCTTAGAATGGATTATTGGAATTATTAAATAATTACAAATAAAATTATTATTTAATAGTATGCTTTTTTACATAATTATTTTATTTACAAGTCACTAGTCACCAGTCACTTTTTCCTATTGCCTTTTATTAAATTACTTGTTATAATAACGGGCTCATTTATGGCGAAGTAGCTCAGTTGGTTAGAGCATCGGAATCATAATCCGAGTGTCCGGGGTTCGAATCCCTGCTTCGCTACATCATCCCTGCCCAAACGGCGGGGATTTTTTCATACTATAAAAATATTTAAGAACGTCAGTAGCCTTGGGTTTAAACCCAAGGCTACTGATAATCCCATCCTTGTTTCTTGCTTATGTATTCAGTAAAGAGTAAATTCCAGCCAAACAAAAGGGAAATTTTTATGGATCATATCGAATTTCTGAACAATATACATAAACAATATGAAGCTATTCGTAAAGAAGTCGCAAAGGTAATCATCGGTCAGGATGAGATCCTGGAAGCTCTGCTGATCGCATTTTTTTCAAAAGGACATGCACAGCTTGTTGGCGTTCCCGGACTGGCAAAGACCATGATGATCCAATCGCTTGCGGATGTGATGGATCTTCGTTTTAGGCGTATTCAGTTTACACCTGACCTTATGCCTTCGGATATTACCGGTACGGAAGTGATCGAAGAGAATAGACAAAGCGGTAAACGGGAATTTCGTTTTATTAAAGGTCCCATTTTTGGAAACATTATTCTTGCCGATGAGATCAACCGGACGCCCCCAAAAACTCAATCAGCCCTCCTTGAAGCCATGCAGGAACAGCAAGTGACTGCCGCGGGTACATCTTATGTTCTTGAAGCACCCTTCTTTGTTTTGGCGACACAAAATCCTATCGAACAAGAAGGTACTTATCCTTTGCCGGAAGCTCAACTTGATCGTTTTATGTTCCAGTTAAATGTGGGTTATCCCAGTGCTGAAGAAGAAAAAGAGATCGTAACCCGTACAACGGGATCAGCTACGGTTTCATTAAAAAAGATCATTTCCCGTGAAGAACTAATTAAGATCCAGAAACTTGTTTCAAACTTACCGGTGGCTGAACATGTGGTGGATTATGCGGTAAACATGGTACGCTCAACTCGTCCGGCAGGATCTGAAATACCCATGGTAAAAGATTATGTTAAATGGGGTGCCGGTCCCAGAGCATCTCAATATCTGATCATTGCGGCAAAGACTCGTGCAGCTTTATTGGGAAAAATGACGCCTGATGAAGAAGACGTTAATGCAGTAGTGCCTCAAGTTCTGCGTCACCGTATCTTGCGTAACTTTAAAGCCGAAGCTGATGGTGTATCTATGGAAGATATGATCAAGCAACTTATTAAGGTCCATCATGCCTGAATCGGATTATAGTCCCGGATCGATCATTAACCTGGGAAATTTGCGTTTTCAAGCAAAAACCATTGTGGAAGGGCTGATGCTGGGATTACATAGCTCTCCTTACCATGGCTTCTCTGTAGAATTTTCACAGCATCGTCAATATATGCCCGGAGATGACATTCGTCATATCGATTGGCAAGTCTATGGTAAAACTGACCGTTACTATATTAAGCAATATGAAGAAGAAACTAATCTAAATACTTATATCTTGGTCGATAACAGTGCTTCCATGGGATTTTCGGGTGAAAGCGCTATTAGTAAATACCAATATGCCCAATTGGTCGCAGGAGCTTTGACCTGGTTATTGATCAATCAAAACGATGCGGTGGGATTAGCAATATTCAATGAGAAGATAGAAAGTATATTTCCACCAAAATCTGTGAATTCATATCTTAATGAACTGCTTATTGCACTTCAAAAAACAAAATGTTCAAAGCATACCCAAATAGGGGAGACGCTTCATAATATTACGGAAAAATTACCGAGAAAAGGCCTCGTCATCTTAATATCTGATCTGTTAGACGATAAAGAAGCCATGATAAAGGGACTGAAACATATACGGTATCTTGGCCACGATGTGTTGGTCATTCAGCTTTTAGACCCCGGTGAGTGGGAATTAAAGCAATCCCGAAAACATCGCTTCAAGGATATGGAGAGCGGGGAAGATATTAAGTTAGATGTCCGGCAGATCAAAGATGAATATCATCAAAAGATCCGTTCCTATTGTGATGATATCAATCGTGAATGCGGTGAAAATCTCATAGACCATACACTCATCTTAACAGATATGGATTGCCGTATTGCTCTAATGGAATTCCTGCGTAAAAGAAATCGGCTGTATTAAAAAATATTTTCTAAATAATAATATAAAAATAATTCTTGACAATGGTGTTAATAATATCTAACATAATGTTAGAAATTAATAACAAAGGAGAAAGCTATGAAAAAGCTATTTTTCCCCATCTTCCTTTTATCGGGGGTCACGGTTGTTTCAGGGATCAGAATTTATCAATCCGGTATTGGAGAAGAGACAAAGATCTTGTTTATATCGGAAATATTACACATGATAATGATAGCTATTCTCTTTATCATGGGAATAATTTATGGAGTTAAGAGAATAAGATCAAAAGAAGAGGGTTTCCCGGAAGATGATGAACTATCAAAAAAGATCATCCGTAAATCTGCCGGTATTTCATTTTATGTAACGCTGTTTATTTGGTTGACCTTGCTATTTGTTAATTCATTTATTGAGCTTGATAGTAGACTGATCTTCAGTTATGGCTTTATCGGTATGTCACTGACTTTTGTTATCACCTGGCTGATCATTAACTCACAAGGTATTAAAGATGCATAATCGGATCAAAGAATTAAGAGCTAAATTTGATTTTACTCAGCAAGATCTTGCAAAAAAAGTCAATGTCCGGCGTGAAACCATTGTTTTCCTGGAAAAAGGGAAATATAACCCTTCTTTACGATTGGCGTATGATATTTCTAAAGTATTCAAATTGAAAATTGAAGATGTGTTTTCATTCTAAGTGTAAATAGATATTTGACTTTTCACTCATGAATGCTTATTATAACATATCAAGTAATTAATAAAGGAGGAAGTTCAATGAAGAACAGGAAGATTGTTGTAGGCGTTTTAGCATTTATGCTCATTTTTAGCACATTGCTGATTGCTGAACCTATCAAAGTAATCGCGGTTCATTTTGGAAATCCGGATTATGCTGAAGCTTTGACAAGGGAAAATTATCCCGGATTCGAGTTTTACAAGACTGACGGAAGCGAATGGAAGTATCAGATTGAAAGTAGCCTGTTCATTGGTGGTAGTCCAAGTCATCTTGAGGGCTATTATGGGGAAGTGCCTGAAAAAATGGGATTTTCAGCGAATTATACCATGTTTAAAGGTGTTTATCAGCCATTTGAACTTGGTATTATCTTTCTCGTTGGCAGTAATGGAGTCATTGCCGCGAAAACCGGACAGGAAGCACATTTTAGCGATGAATTATATCCCGAAGAGTATGGGCAGGATTTCAATAGCTTAAAGAAAACGCTAAAAAATCTCAAAAAGAACAAATTCCCCAAAGTAGTTGATGCCTCAAAACAAATATATTTTAAATCCACACCCATTGGCGAACGGACACCCTATAAAAAAGCAAAGGTAGATAAAAAAGGAGCCGGAATTGTCGGCTGGAATGTACCCGATGTTTGCGTTTATAATGATGAAGGTAAAAAACATAAACTACCGGATTTGGTCAAAGACGAGAATTGTTTTTTAGTTTTTTATTCCATGAATGCAGTTCATAAAAAAGAAGGTACCCGCAAAGAAGGTACTATAATAAAAGAATGGTATGAAGAAATACCGGTTGATGCCGCAAAAGAAATGGAGGGTACTGTTCAACAGGCAGAGAATGCTCAAACTGTAGAAGATGTGAAAAATATGTTCAAATCTATGTTGAAAGCAACTGCTGAGAATATGAATTCTTTTTATGGACAAAGTGTGTTAGCGCTTGATATGGTCAAAAGAGTTAATGAATCAGTAAAATAATTTCTAAATAATTTTCGTAAACACCGGCAGTAAATAACTATCGGTGTTTTTTTTATTTTGTTTTTTATCCTCAATAGTCTATTTTCACGGAATGGCAACACCACGTGGAGAACGACTCATTATTACATTACTTGGGCGACGGAATGTCGGCAAGTCCTCACTCATCAACGGAGTGACAGGACAAGATATTTCCATTGTTTCTGAAATGCCGGGTACCACAACGGATCCGGTAGCAAAACACTATGAACTTATCCCTGTAGGGCCGGTAACTTTCTATGATACCGCCGGTATAGATGATATCGGAAAATTGGGTGAGCAGCGTGTCAAGGCAACCCGTCGTGTTCTTTGGCGTTCCGATGTGGTCATGCTGGTTTTTGATAAAGAGACTTTTGATGAACATGACAAAAATACTATCCATGAACTTCATGATATGGAAATTCCATATCTGATAGTATTCAATAAAACTGACCTGTATAAGCCCACTAAAGAAACTCTGGCATTTCTCGAAAAAGAGGAATTGCCCTATATTGAAGTTTCATCGCAAAACAATGATGATATGTTTGCATTGCGAAAAAAACTTATCGCATTAGTTCCTGAATACTTTAAGAAAGACCCTGTGATCATTGGTGATATAATCAATCCCGGTGATTTTGTAGTCTGTATCGTACCGATTGACCTATCGGCTCCCAAAGGTCGTATTATTCTTCCTCAGGTACAGATCATTCGTGAGATCCTTGATCATGATGCTATTGCGATCACGGTCAAAGAAAATGAGATCAAAGAGGTTTTTGCAAAACTTGCTAAGAAACCCACATTGGCAATAACCGATTCGCAAGCAGTATTAAAAGCTGCTGCAGATGTTCCTGAAGATGTACCTTTTACGACCTTCTCGACTGCTTTTGCACGTTATAAAGCTGATCTGCCGACTTTACTTGATGGTTTGAAGACATTGGAAGAACTTAAAGAAGGTGATAAAGTTCTTATAGCCGAAGCATGTTCACATCATGTGGAATGTGATGATATCGGTCGTTACAAGATCCCGAAATGGATCGAAGAATATCTGGGAAAGAAAATCGATTTTGAGATCGCTGCAGGACATGATTATCCCGATGATCTGACATCTTATAAATTGATCATTCATTGCGGTGGTTGTATGAACACAGGACTTGAATACAAGCGCCGGATCAGGCATGCGCACGCTCAAGGTGTTCCGATCACAAATTATGGTATCCTGATATCTAAAACTCAGGGATTATTGGAACGTGTGATCAAACCTTTTGGGTTTTGAGAAGAATTGACTCAATCATAACAATTCAAATTGAGTCAATAAAAACAATTTTCATTGATTCAATCTTAATTATATGACGTACGACACACTTATGTGGCATTTTAAAATTTGATTAAACATTTACGGGAAATTGTTGTAAAATTTCTAAAAATGAGGGGCGAATTTTGCGTTGTTTATATGACGATTTCAAGTCGGGATCAATTTTTCATGTTTATAATCATGCGATTGATGATCTTTCATTGTTCTATGATGATCAGGATTGTGAGTTTTTTCTAGTTGCTTTCACCAAACAGCTTGAGAAAATTCCTGCCAGTATCTTCGCTTATTGTTTAATGCCGAACCATTATCATTTTTTGATTAGACAGGATGAAGATGAAAAGATTTTCAGAATATTCAATTATGCTTTTATTTCTTATGCCAAGTATTTCAATCGAAAATATGAACGTAAAGGGCATATATTCCGGTCTCCGCTTCAGCATAAAGAAGTGAATGACCAAACATATTTGATCCAGCTATGCAAATATATACATCTAAACCCAGTTTATGCCGACTTGGTGGAGGAACCGGAAGATTGGTTTTATTCGAATTATAGAGAATGGATCGGACAAAGAAATGGAAAACTATTTGCAAAAGAAATTTACCAAAATCTCTTTCCTTGTCCACAAGATTACATAATATATGTTAATTCTTTTCAAAACTATATTAAAGATAAAACATTCAGGAATTTGAAAATTAATTTGGATTTACCGGTTTGACTCAATAATAACAATTAAGATTGAGTCAATCATAACAATTTCTATTGACTCAATCCGCTGAACTTACTTCCATCCAATAATGATACAAAGGCTCCAATTCCCGGAATCGTTCAGCAATATGATCGACTAATTTGTGTGAATACAAAATATCGTCATTCGGTCGTTTACAGATCAAGTACATATTTTTACGTTGATACCATTTCTGTATGTCTTCGGGAAGGAAATAGTTGAATTTACGTTTATACATCTCGCCTTCTAAACGGAAACGCGGCCGGCCGGGATAGAAATCAATTACTTGTCGGAAGAGAGATTGATTGCTTTCGATACGATCACGAAAAGCTTGCATTGTTGTGGCACTGGCTTGATAGAAGCCCATTCCGTAAGTATATCCATCAGGTTTAAGCTCAATCCACCAAGAAGGCATATCATGCCATCCGGTACTGGACTGTTTGAAATTGATCCACATATTTGTACGAAAAGTTGACTTGTCTTTTGAAAAACGCGTATCACGATAAATTCGGGAAATGGTTTTATTGACAACTGGACGTAATTCCAGTTCAGGATCTATTTCCTGCATTGTTATGCTTAGATCCATGACCAGTTTGCGCAAAGGTATAAGGATCAGGGTCTCATAATCATGACGTCGTTGCTCGAACCAGTCTTTATTGTTATTTTCTCCTAAATCGCGTAAGAACTGCTGAGCATCAGGTAAAAACCCGTTAAATTGCATTATTTAATTCCCAAGTCTTTTTTTATTTCCTCAGCACAAATATGCCCTGCACTCATAGCTCCGCCAAATCCGGCACCCGGAAGTGTCCATGCCGATGCAAAAAATAAATTCTTTATGGGGGAACGTACGCCCGGTCTAAACAAAATGGCTTGATTTGGCTTTTGCTCATAACCATAAGCCGTACCGCCTGGAGTTTGCAGATAACGCTTCATGGTTCTTGCAGTTGCTACCTCTACCCGTTCAACATGACCGCACATTTCCGGGAAATTTTTGCAAACACGATCAACCATGATCTTGCCGGCCCGTTTTTTCTTCTCTTTGTATGCTTCTTCAGATAGATCCTCCCAGTCTTCCAAATAATCCATCATGGAAAGGACAAGATATCCTTTGCCGTCAGGAGTCAAACGGGAGTCAACCTGACTGTAATCACAAAGGATATAGGGACGGGTTGTAAAATCAGACCGGTTTATTTCAGGCATATCTTTTATTTTAAAATCTTTCGCTTCATAGTAATTAAGGGAATAATAGCTGTTTCCCATTTCTTTAAGGGGTTTATCCAATGCGATATAAACGGTCATAATGGAAGGGGCGATACTTAATTTATTATATTTCTTTTTTAAGGGTAAAGCATCTTTCCCTTCGATCAGTTCATTTGTAACATTGGGTATTGCCGTATTTGCAATGATGACCGGAGCGTATGCTTTACATGTTGTTGTATCTTTCTTTTTTGAAATATACTCTACACCGACCGCTTTACCATCTTCCATGATGATTCGTGTGACTTGCTGAGATGTCAGTACTTCACCATTGCTTTTTTTGATATAATCAGCCATAGCATAAGGAAGTTGATGAGAACCTCCCTGGATATAACTACCGCCTTTACGGTAAAATCCGGTTTGAGCAATAGCATAGAATAAGAATGAAAGTAAATACGGGTCATCACCGTAATATCCGATATTAGCAAGAAGGATCGCTTTTAAACGTTCATCTTTGATAGTGCGATCCAGAAATTTCCCAATCGTCGAGAACATGCTCCCTAATACTTTCGGGTACATGATGGGTGACAAAAGAAGAGAAAAGAAAAATTTTGCGCCTTTCAATTCATTTATTGCCATGGTTTGATCGTGTATTTTGAAGATCGTTTTAAAGTATTTTTTAACACCGTGCGTATCATCGGGAAACATCTCACTCAAACGCTTAATGTTATTCTCAATATCATTCTTAAAGGTAAATGAATAATCGTGACCTACAAAATGATAGAATTCCGGGACAGGAACATAGTTGACCTTGTCCGTTAAACCACATTTTTTAAAGAAATTATATTGGTCACTGTCCTCATCAACAGCCGCGGTCATATGCAAACCGGCTTCATAAGTGAAACCTTTGCGTTTGAACGATGTTGCCGAACCACCTACTTGAGAATGTTGCTCTAAAACAAGAACACGTTTACCTTTGCTTGCCAGCTCTGAGCCTGCTGTAAGTCCACCAAGGCCGGATCCAATTACGATAATGTCATATTGTTTTTTCATGCAATAGTATAAAGCATTTTCATCCGAATATGTATAAAAAAGAATTTTGAGAATTATTACCAGCTCATTGAAACACCGGCTGAGATTGAAAGACCGCCATAACGTTTAATGTCGCTGGGTATTGGAGGAGGGGGCTCAGGTGAGATCGTCTTGACATAGGGGAGAAGCTGATCTGCTTCCAGTGTTAGAAAAAGGTCACGATTCAATGCGATCTTTGCTTCACATCCAATTGAAGCGATATATGCTGCATGTACGTATAGTTCTTGAATATCAATATCTTCCAATCCAAATTGCAGTAAAGCCAGTAAGGAAACATCAGACCGGAAACGGGAGGCGATCATATCAATACGAGGAGTAAAAATTGATTTGCCTGCCTTAAGTGGATAATCAAAATGAACATGTGCAAGCAGATAAGTTGAGGCAAAATCCAATTCCGCCTGATGAGAAATGGGCAGTATTTTCAATACATATCCCAATACAGGCGTGCTTGCTCGAGTTGAGTTTTTTATGAACCCGATTGAAATAGCTGTCTGAAGATTAAATGGAAATGAGAGTAGATGATATCCAAATTGAGTATTAAACGATTGTGTTTTCCCATCTGCGATCTGAATTATTTCCAGAGTGTCAGGCACACTGGGAAAAACCGTATGCTTCCAATCAATTGGGGCGAAATTATAATTCAAACCCAGCCAGAAAAATGAGTATTTATTGGCCCGTCCTCCCGCAAACGCTTTAATGCCGGAATAAGTGAATTTACAAAGTGATTCCCTGGGTCCGTTCAATTTGTCATTCGAACTGGTATTTATATGTGATTCTGTCAAACGATTACTTGAATTAGAGTATTTTAGATAAAACATTAATTTGTGATCACTTGCCAATAATTCAATATGAAAATTATCGGATGCATTATGATAAGGGATCGTATCCCCAAAAGTTTCAGGCAATAAATTGAAAAAATAATTATTATAAGCAGTCATCTCACTTACCGGAAAATCAGTCACAAAAAGCGTATCGTTTGTACGGGAAAAACTATAATGGATTCCGGGTTGGAGAAGCCAGCCATAAATTTTCGTTTGTGCTTTGAGATCAAAATTATTGGAACCCGGACGAAAACCGCTATTTGTATAATCAGTATTGAGCATATCAGCCATATCAATAATATTTCCGGACCATGAAGCAAAGAAAGAAAATTTTTCAAATTGATAATTCAATTCAATATTTTGTTTTCTTAGTGTATATCGGGATAGAAGTGTATCATTCCTTGACTCACGGAATAGCTCTTGATGCTCAATATCATAGTTTAAATGATCAATTTGCATATGATTTGTATCAGGTAGCGTAAGTGCGAATGAGTTTGTTAATACTTCAAAAATTTTTGCCTGAGCAAAGAATGTCAGACATAGAAACAGTAGTAATAATTTCTGAAATTGTTGATACATAATATTAGATAAAGATCAGCCGCCGGATTACGGCGGCTGATCTAAACATGTAAAAAATGTTACTTATTTCAATAAGGTCATCTTTTGGTAAGCGACCTCAGTTCCGTATTGAGCACGGATAATGTAAACACCCGAAGCATGATCGGCAGCATTCCATGTTAGTTCATAGGAACCTGTTTGCATGCTCTGGCGATCAATCAGTTTAGCAACCTGACGTCCGGCAATATTGAAAACGGTCATATTGACCATACCGTCTGAAGGTAGGTCAAATGCGATCGTAGTCAGAGGATTGAAAGGGTTCGGATAGTTACCTTTCAAAGCAAATTCGGCCGGAATGTAATTCGGATCAACATCCGAATGAATTATCCGCATTGGGAAGTATCCAGCCAGAGATGAGTCAGTACCTTCAAAGTAATTCTTAAAAACTGTCAGCAAATTATCCGGCACATCATCAAACCATGCTGAGATATTTAAAGTATCATCATCTTTAATGCTATAGACTTCCGGAGTTGCAAGGTCAGCTGCGAACATTTCAATAAGATCACTACCGAAATTCAGATTTATCATCATCGTATCGTAATCACCTTCACTCATGCCGAATTCATACATGAGCATTTCAGCGTAATCCATAGTGGCAACCACTGTGTCTGCCAAGTCGCTAAGTCCCTGCATTCCGATGGCAAGACTGTCACCCAAAGCAGCGAACATAACTTTTCCTTCGGGCGTAAATGCTCCGAAATTCGGATTGGAAACTTCAAGTGCATAGATCAGATCAAGCGGTTCTTCAATATCGGAAAGATCCAATAAATTAGGATCCAGCGTAATATCGATCATGGAATCGACTTGTGTATAGACATATTCCAGACCTTTTCCAATCGCCCAAATAGCTTCTTCAACGATGAAAGTTGTGATCAAAACACCTTCTGTAACCTGCGGGATAATATAAACCGGATATACTAAGTCACCTTCAACAACATCATGTCCCGCTGATGAATTATAAGGATCTTTGATCAGGACCGTAAAAATGATCGTTGTGTCTTGTAAGTAAAATGCATCAACCTGGTGAAAAAGATGTTTTTGTGCGTTATATAGTTCATCGCTGTAGTCCAGATTATTCCAATCATAATTTTGGAACAGACTGTCGATACGGCCGCCTTCAACCAGTGCGGCGATCGTTTTACCTTGTTCTTGAATATCCTGGATCATAGCAAATAATCCAATGTATCCGAGTCCGGTATGTGCATCTACATCAGTGGAATCAAAATATAATTCTGCCACATATGTACCTGCGAGGGAGGTCAAATAGGTTTTCATGTCTTCACGTGTCTCACGTGGATCTATGATCATATCGGGAAGAAGTTGTTCAACGACATCAAGGGGTAATCCTGATGGTAAAATATTACGGAAAGTATAGAGGGTTGGATCCGCTTGCCAGTACATATCAATATAGGTTTGATATAGGCCGTAATGCATATTCTCAATAATACCGACCGGACGAATATCCAGACCTTCAATATTGTAGATTTTTCCGTCTAATAGATTCTCAGCTTCTATAAAACCACCTTTGATATTTTCAAAACTGATCTCAACACTATCGTTGATACTCCAAGAAGAATCAATAAGTGACCATATAGAGTAGTTATTCAGTGTATCGCAGACATTCTGGAAACTTTGCATTGACAGCATCAAAGTATCAAGACCGACTTGAACCGTACTGTCTGATTTAAAGATGTTATCAAGTCCGTTACCAAAATACATTAGACCTTCGGCAAGGTAATTAACGGCTGCCCAGACAGACTGGAATGTTTCATCATAAATGACAGCTACTTCAGTGGTATCGAAAACCGGAGGTACCGGAGGCAGTAAACTACCTGGAGAAATCATTTCCACTTCACCAATTCTGAAAATAAAATCTTCACCTGATGTAAGTATTGTATCAAAACGTGTTCCAAGGGAATCACCAAAAACACCAATGTCATAGATTGTGTTGTCAATATGATCTAATGTCATTTCATAAGTATCATATAGATGTGCTTCAATTGAGTCCGCAAGCATTACGATGGAATCAGCTTTTCCTTCTGTCATAAATGCATAGAGGTTATCAATAAGATCATATTGATTTTCTACGCTGTCTGTGATGAAATAAAATGATTCTTCTAAATACCATAATGCGTTTAAGACCTCAAAAATCTGATCGAAAATGAGATCTGCCTGGAATTCTGCAGCACCGGCCAGTGTATCGTTTAGAGCGAACAGATCGAGTATCATCAATCCGGTCTGACCCTTGCTGTAAAATCCCGGGGTTTCCAGCCAGTTTTCGTAAATGCCTCTGTAATGATCCAAAGCAGCTTCTTTCTGCTCCGGGGTAAAATCAATGTTATTCGGTATTGCCATATCAAAACCCAAAGTTGGGCTTGGAACGGCAAATAAACCTACCAACATTGACATACCAAGAAGGATGATTAACAATTTTCTCATTGTGTGCCTCCTAAAAAGGTTAAGGTTATTTATACTATTTATAAAGTAATTTATGTGCACATAAATGACAAGAAAAAAATTAACCGAAAACTGATAAAAAATTGAGGATTATTTAAGTATCCAGCTAAAAATCTCGGAGCCGGTGAGTACTACCAAAAGAACTATTATAGCAGCAATTAATACCCCAACAACGGTAGCGATCATGAACTTCTTAGGTTTGATATCCAAAACAAATGCTGCAAGTGCTCCAGTATAAACGCCTGATCCGGGAAGAGGGATACCAATAAATAAAGCTAAACCCCATTCTCCGTATTTATCTACTTTAGGTTTTATCTTTGTTTGTACTTTGTGTAAAGAGCGTTCATAAAGCTTGTTGAAGAAGGGTATCTTGATAACAATATTTAAGAAAAAACGTAAAGCGAAATAAACGATCGGTCCTAAAATAATATTGATAATAACAACAAGAAGAAAGGCGGAATACCAAGGCATTTCAAGTACTAACATTGCATAAGGCAAAGAGGCTCGTAATTCCAGAGTTGGGATCATCGTGATCAGCACTACTTGAAGAATATCATTAAAGGTCATGTTTTTCCTGTTTGTAAGATTTAAAGAACGATGAAATATACATAAAAATGAAACCAATCAAAGAATCAACAATCGTCATTTTTGTTTCGCTCTGATCCGGATATAAAGTAGGTATTGAAATAAATTGGAATTCAACACCATTTTCAGCCATGATGATCACAAATTCCAACTCATAAATAAAGCCCTTTAGTTTTGAGAGTTCCCAAGATAAATATCGTTTTGGAATAAGACGAAGTCCACACTGAACATCATATATCTTTTGCCCAATTTTTTTTGAGATCAAAAATGAAGCTCCACTGTTACTGAATTTTCTGGTAAAAGGCATGTTTTTATTGCGTCTTCGAGAGCCCATAATAATGGAGTCTGGGTGTTCTTTATGCTTTTGTATGAAGTCGTTTAATTTATTAACCGGGTGCTGTTTATCTGCATCAAGCGTGATCAGAAAATCAATATCTTGCTTCCTTGCATAGGCAAAACCTGTTTGTAGTGCTGCACCTTTGCCTTGATTTACTTTATGGTCAATAACATGTGCTCCCTGTGAGCGGGCAATATCTCCAGTATTATCTGTTGAGCCATCATTAACAACCACTATAGATAGCTCGGAGTATTTGGATACTTCTTGGAGAACATCACCGAGAGTTTTAGCTGCATTATATGCGGATATTAGTATTAAACCTTTCATTGAAGCGAATATAGGACTTTTAAAGCTTATTTTAAATGTAAATAATAAATAAAGTTTAGGAGTTTTTGAAAAAAAAGGAGGGGTAGTAGGAATCTTGGTAAAACAAAAAAGCCCCTCACAAGAGGGGCTGATATGTAAAATTATTATAATTTTAGAGTTCAGTTCTTACTCTCAGAACCATACCGGCAGTAATACTATTATAATCATTACCTAAGGTATCCATGTTATCACGAAGAAGAACGATCCATGCATATGAGTTGCCATAAAGTTTCTTTGAGATGCACCAGAGGCTTTCACCTTCTTGTACTGTATATGCTTCATATTCACATACAGCTACTTCTTCTACATCAGCAGCATCTTTTTTAAGTGATAATTCTTCAAAAGGGTAGATCAAGTCGGGATCATCACCAATGACCTCAATATTCCAATTCCAGATCTCTCGCCACATGGTTACTACACCATATTCTTGTAAAGCGATCTTCGTGAGGTAGTCGTTCGGTTGGATCATATATTTGACCCATACATCTTCTTCAAGTGGTTCGATGACTTCTTCAGGAAGAATTTCTTCAACAGCTTCTTCGACGACGGCAGTTTCAACAACAGGGGCCACTTCAACTACCGGAGTTTCCTCAACTATCGGAGTTTCTTCAACTACCGGTTCCGGGGTGTCATTAACAACTTCTTTGTTACCACATCCAACAAGCATAAATACACTCAAGACGATGGCAAGTAATGGTAAAACGTGTTTCATTTATTGTCTCCTAACATAATTTTCAAAATATCTTCGAAAGGTACTTCTTAATACATTTATTGTCAAGTGTTTCTCAACGAACTTAGCAGATTTTCTGCAATGCGAAAAGGACTTTTGTCAATCTTTTCGGATAAGCGCAATTCCTTGTTTAAAAATTTCTTTCTTTCTTTAGTCCAAAAAAAATCTGAAAGAGCTTCATTGATCAATTGGAATACCTTACTCATCATCCGTTCATTGCGGATAGATTGCCAATTGTCATGCTTTTTCAACATGATCTCGAATTGCTCAAGTTTGTCAAGAACGATGTCAATTCCGACATCTTCAGTTGCTACGGTTTTAATTACAGGTTGTTCCCAGGGAAGTGTGGAATATTTTTTTCTTAGCTGTGTCAGTGACCTTAAATTAATGACCATTGCTTCTGCACCGTGTCGATCTGATTTATTGACGACAAAGAT
>JAYEJI010000059.1:0-15859 GCA_034660515.1 Fidelibacterota bacterium | reverse complement strand
GGGATAGATAATATCTATGTAATCCAGGAATCCTTCACTCGTAGAACGTGCACCCTGATAACTGACATTGACTTCCAGATCTTCTGAAAGCAATTGATTTGGAAGAACGAATTCCTTTTTACGGGTAATAGAGCTTTCATAATCATAATCATTGGCACTTTTTGCGATCGACGCATAAGTTATATCGAACAAAGAGTCTGCGACATAGGTCGTAAACTCATGGGCATCGGCCGTTGTCATGCCAAAACCGATCCTGATAGCTCCGTTTACATCATCATTTGTATATAAATTATTCAAATAAAAGGAAAATTGATCGCTTGATGACAGCTTTTCTCCCAACCACAACTCGCCTCCTTTTCCGGGATTAATAAGCTCTTCCTCAAAATGCAGGCGTTGATATGTATAAAGTTGTTCCTCTTCGCTTCCCGTGAATTGGGGAGAATTCTGAATCATTCGCAAGGGCACTTCATCACTTGACCCGATAAATAAACGAAAATGTTGATCATTTTCGTAACTGTTCCGTATAAATTCCATATATCGGATGTCGGATATTGTTGTTTCGCTCTCCCAATTTGATGTGGGGGTGGCATAGAATATCCATTGGTCATCAGCATCTTCCGGTGAATCCAAAAATAACATTGGAACCTGTTTCAAATGAAGATCCACTGAATCGGGGAATTCATTTCTCAGGTGACCGCCAAAACCCGGCCCGGCGTACATATAAAGGTTATTATCATCAATATTCGCGGTAATTCCGGTTGATTGAAGTTCTGCCCTGCTGATAGAATATATGCCATTTTCATTGATCCTGATATCCAGCCACTCGCCTGTAAAGGTCTTTGATTTTTGAAATGCGCGAATCTTACTGCTTTCTTTCCGGTGTAAACCATCTGCATAAGTTTTGTTTATAAAGAAACGATTGCTTTTATCTTTAATTATCCGGCCGGGCGCTTCCTTTAGATCAATATTAACTTCCAGCTTAGTCGCCACCTTGCCGTTTTTTAAGAAAGGATTGATCGTAAGATAAACAAAGCGCTTATCACGGAACTGTCTGATACTACTTATTTCATACAGTCTGTTTTCCGATATCGTGTGATCCAGATCTTTTGACTCAATAACTTTTACTTGAATACCGGGTGCTTTATTGCCGATAGCAATGGGTAATTGCAGGATCTCATACTGCTGATCGTTAATTGTTTTAATATTATTTGATCGTGCAAAACTGAAACGGGTAAATTCTTTTTTCCCTTCAAACCAATTTAGGGTTTCAAATTCTCCCGTTTCAATATTAATAGTCAGGGTTTGAGGATTGAGGTAAGCAATATCAACTTTACCCGCTGAAGCAAAAGCAAGTGCGAATGACAGTAAGATAATGATCCCAGTTGATTTCTTCAATATTCATATCCTTTGATAGTAAAGGTTTTACCTGCGTTCTAAAACGATGTTCCTAATTTATCCTCTTTTTTTTGCTATTGCAAGCATTCCAATTGACAAAGGACAAAGGACAATTGACAATTGATAATTGACTTTTTTTATTCTATTTATCAACGGGACAGAGTATATTTCTTCATGAAATTTAAGTTGCATAACGAATCAAATCCGCTCTCTGCACGGGCAGGGACGATACAAACAGACCACGGTAAGATTGAAACTCCCATTTTCATGCCTGTGGGCACTCATGCGACCGTGAAAGCACTCTCCAATGATGAACTGAATGCCGCCGGAGCGCAGGTCATTCTGGGCAATACTTATCATCTCTATCTCCGTCCGGGAATGGAGGTTATGGAAACCGCCGGGGGCTTGCATAAATTCATGAACTGGGATAAACCCATTCTGACCGACTCGGGTGGATTTCAGGTCTTTTCCCTTGCACATTTACGCAAGATCGAAGGTGATATCACCACTTTTCGTTCACACATTGACGGTAGTCTACATCAATTTTCCCCGGAAGTCAGCATGGATATTCAGCGCATATTGGGTTCGGATATCGTGATGGTCTTCGACGAATGCACCCCCTACCCTTGCGACTACGATTATGCGAAAGAGTCCCTTGCCCTTACACATCGCTGGGAAAAGATGTCCAAAGATCATCTTCTTTCCAAAGATCCGCTTTGGGGACATTCACAGGCTCTTTTTGCCATCGTGCAAGGCAGTGTTTATGAAGACTTGCGGCTTAAGAGCGCCAAATACCTGACCGATGAAGGCTTTGACGGCTACGCGATCGGAGGATTGGCCGTCGGAGAACCCAAAGAGATCATGTACGACCTGACGCATAAGATTTGTGATGTTCTGCCCAAAGACAAACCGCGATATCTCATGGGTGTGGGTAAACCCGAGGATATCATTCACTCCATTGCACGCGGCGTGGATATGATGGATTGTGTTCTGCCCACCCGAAATGCCCGAAACGGTTCGGTTTATACATGGGATGGTAAGATCAATATCAAGAACCAGCAATACAGACGGGATTTTACACCCCTGGACCCGGATTGCGATTGCTATGCCTGTAAAAATCATACCAGGGCCTATATGCATCATTTGTACCGGCAAAACGAGATACTGGGAATGCGCCTGAACAGCATTCACAATATTTATTTTTTCGTCCAGTTGACCCGTGAAGCTCGCAAGGCCATCATGAAAGATCGTTTCCCAGCTTTTTATAAAGATTTTTTCAACCGTTATCGCGTGGAAAAAGACCACAGCGAAGCAAATGCCATACACCGGGAAAACCGGAGGAAGAAATTCGAATTAAATAAGGAGTAAGTATGCGACAAAAAATACGAAAAAGTTTTCTGTTAATATCTTTCCTTTTATTTCCATTAACTATCTTTCTTCTTTCACCTTTTCTGCCATTTAAAGCGGCTGCAGAAGCCGTCCTGGCAGGTGCTACGGTCATCTATCTGAGTTTATTCATCTTATCTATCACATTGGGACGTGCTTTCTGCGGGTGGATGTGTCCCATGTCAGGACCACAGGATATATGTTCTGCAATTCGCGAAAAACCCACTGACCCTTCAAAGGGATGGATAAAATTCCTTTTTTGGATCCCGTGGATACTGGGATTGATCGTCATGTTCGTCATGGCAAAACACCCCCCCCTGTTAAATTTCTTTTTCGAAATGCCCCTTAAAATATCCATTGATGAGCCGGGGAAATTTATTGTTTACTATGCTGTTCTGCTTATTGTTGTCGGGTTGGCATTTATTATCGGAAATCGTTCGTTCTGCCGGCATCTTTGCTGGATCGCACCCTTTATGATCAGCGGGAAAAAATTGGGCCATTTGCTTCACATTCCCAGACTGCATCTGGAAACAGATAAGAACAGCTGTGTCCATTGCGAATTATGCAACCGCGCCTGCCCCATGAACCTGGATGTACATGCTATGTGCCGGGACGGATATATCATTCATGACGAGTGTATTCTCTGCGGTTCATGTGTCGATGCTTGTACGGTTTCGTGTATAAGTTACAGTTTTTCGATTCCACATAAATTAGTAAAAGAGAAGCTGGAAGCTAGCTCCATAGAAGTTCATCCGGAAGAAACTTGATCTTCGGCCATATGTTAGACAATTATATTCCCTTTTTTATTAGCCGGGAAATGGATAATATCTTGCGAGTTTTATTTAATATCCATGACTAATCTTGTCAGTAAACTATAAAGTATTGCCAGAATAATACGGGGTATAAATAATAACCACCCTCTTCTACCGGATTTGCCGGGATACCAAAGCCTCAATGTGTAATATAGATATTACGAGTTCCAGTTTGGATCTTATCTTCTGATCTTAAATGGATGTTCAGGTGTGGGCCAGGTGCCGATCGCAACATTCATTCCATCACGAATTATCTGATTAATAACCGGTGTGATGCTTCTCATAACTACTTCAATTCGCTCTGCCGGTTTTTCCGGTAAAGGCACGGTCTCGATGGCGACATTGTAATTCTTTTTAAATCCTTCTTGCATAATTTTACCCCTTTCGGTTTTTGTCCTGAAACAGGCGTCAACCTACGCCAAGGCTACGGTAGACAGGTGCCTGTTCGATTTCTCGACTCATCGTTTAATTATTATTTTATTAATCCTAATTTGGAACATAATCCCCTCATAATCAAGGAGTTTTTAATGCTTTGCATGGCGAGCAGTAGGCAGTAATCAGCCATAAAAGAAACGGGCTGGATATATCCAGCCCCTACTTTATACTTTTCGCCTTCTCAACCCTCAACTCTCGACCCTCGACCTCTTTAAAGGTCTCCACCAAGCGACCACAACCATCTTGGAGTGGAAAATCCGTCTCCATTATATTCCCAGGCGAGATCAATGCGCAAGAGAGCAAAGCCAAGATAGACTCTGACACCCATACCGACAGATCCGATCATATCTTCCCATGTATTTCCAATGGGCCAGGCTCCGTTCTCGACCAGCTGAAGATCACTTGACCAGGCGGCTCCAACATCGGCAAAAAGTACACCACGTACCTGAAAGAATTGAATCGGCGGTAAACCGAATTTCGCATATTCGATAAACGGAAATCTAAATTCGGCATTAAACAACATAAATTTGTCACCCCAGGTCTGGAAAAGTGTCGCCCCTCGCACCGGCATAATGTATTCACTTAAATAATACATGCTCAGTTGCTCTGAAAAGCTATCGCCATCACTGCCAAAGATAGGTGCATCGGGATTGTAAACATAGTTGATCCAGTTATCTATACCGCCCATAAGAAAAGTCTGAGGATTGGGACCAAAAGATAGTCCGCCATTAAAGCGGAATGCCAGATGGTAATTATTCGTGATCTTGAAATACTGGCGATAATCTACTTTTGCCGTATAAAATTCAGGTGTTTCCGGGGTGATCTTAGGGGACATTTCAAAACTCAATCGATAACGATTGCCATCCATCGGACCGGTATATGAGAAGATCGTATTATCTTTAACCAAAGCAAGCTCAGTTCTGTATTCATGGATATCTTCATCGTAAAGTGCTGCTAAATCCAAATCCTTATCTAAAAGATCTCGTTTCACATAGTAATAAGAGTTGTTGAACTCAATACGATTATGTTTATTGATAGGATAATCGGCAATAAAATTAATGCTTCTGTTGGTATATCGTGTAACAAAATAACCATAGGGATTTGTAGCCGATACTTCTCCCGGAATGTAAGTGATATAATTATCCGATTGATTCATGACGACAAGGCCGAAATTCGGGCGATATCGACGAAAATAATAAGCCAATGCATAATCCGAATTCTGAAGGTCAATATAAAGGTCCGTTCCGATATAAACCTGATGATCACCCATGACATCCGAGAACATGAAAGTCGCTTGTCCCTGAACACCATAAAAAGTCGAAAAACCAAATTGACTGTCGACAAGATCCAGTGAGAACTTCGTTCTATACGGCTTGTCAATATAGGATCCCATTTCGTCAATGATCTCAGTTGAATCTAATACAACTATCTGAGAATCAGGCGAATTATAGCCGGAAGCATACTCCGGGACAAAAACATAATTGGTATAATCCGACAGCCGCCGGATCTCATCATTTCCCTTTACGATCCGGACTTTTTCATCCTCGGGTTCAACATCCTCGGCCAGTCTGATTATCCGTTCTCTCATCAAAATACTTTCTGTAATATCAAAAGGCATATCTAAAGATTTTTGTCGTTGGCGTGTTAGCGCCAATTCTTTTGCTTCCATTTTAAAAGGATAATTCATTCTAAAAATATCCCAGCCATAATCCTTGAATGCGCAAAAGATCAGGTTATCCCCTGTTCTGTCAAGATTCAGATGAAAGATCCCACCCACAACATTTGATATGGGATAAGCTTCTCCCTCACTGGGTTGTATATAAATATTGAAAATACCATTGGCATCCGAAGTATAAACAAATCCGCGTCCTTTGGGATCGCAGTAGGGATAATTTTCATCATGATCAGTATGGGTTTGAGGTGTTTTAACTTTTGTTTCAACATCAATAAGATATATATCCCTCTGATAAGGATGTCGTCCATCACGGACATCTCTGGATTTTAATCTTTCACTTACATATACAATATTTTTACCGTCCGGTGTCCATTGAGGGTTCTCATCTCCTTCGATATCCTGAGTTACATTGATCAGTATCTTGTTTTCAAGATCGTAAATAAAAATATCGCTCTGAGATCCATTATGCCCTGAAAATGCTATGATATTATTATCTATAGGGTGATAAGCTGCAGAGAAGACACCCTGCAGTTGAGGCATGGAATAAAAATCCTGTTTACCGCTTTCAACATCTACCACAACAAGTGCATCGTGTTTACCGCTCTTTGCGGCAAAAACGATCTTCTTTGAATCGGGTGACCAGGAAATGCCGGGAGACAGCCACTTGAGTTCTTCCAGATTGGCTTTTCGCTGACCACGCACCACGCGTTTCATTTTTTTACCGTCCTGAACATCCATCAGGTAGATATCGGCATAACCTTTTTTGTCACTCAAAAAAGCGATCCGGTGTCCAGAGGGAGAAATTGCCGGAGCAATATTTTGAGAATTCCTCATCTGTTCATGATCGGTCAAACGAACCGATATTTCACGAATATCCTCACTGGTACTGATCTCGGGCCAGTACATTTTTTTAAGAAAATGATGCCACTCTTCCGTAAATTCTTTTTTAGACATATTAAAGGTATATTGAATTCCCTTCTCTACATCGAGGTATAGTTTTAACTTGGTATAAAACTCAGTCAGTTTCTGATATCCGTATGTCTCACGAATGAATTTAAAAATACTTTGTCCACCCTTGTAAGCGTAATAACCCGTTAATGCTTCAAGCGGATAAGCTTCAAACTGACTGTGATAAGCAAAATCACGCATGAACATATCAGCTTCGGTATCCCAGCGGGATGATTCATATTCCGCGCTTCCTTCGGCCAGCCACAAAGGGATGTTCAGGCGAACGGCTCCGGAAATAATCGATTGAATATTACCACCGTAATACAGGTCGTTCATAAAAGCATGGATCAACTCATGATGGATAACATGGCGAAAATCTCTGTATGATCCTTCAAAGGGGACCACGACTCTGTTTTTAAACAGCTCTGTGAACCCGCCGACTCCTTCGGGCATATAGGAATTGATCGTATTGGTTTGCTGGAAATCATTATGACTGTCATAAACGATAATCGCATATCGTTTTTTCAGGTCCCAATCAAGGAGTGTGGAGATCGATTCATAGGCCGCTTCAGCTGTTTTCGCGCAATAATCGGAAACCGTTTTGTTCTCACCATTAAAGTAGATATTGAAATGTTTGCTCTGGATAAAATTCCAGTCGAATACATCATATTGTACCTTGTTTTGCCCGAATTGAGCAAAAGACAGGTTAAAAGCCAGGAGCATGAGTAAAATAATGTTTTTAATGATTTTCATATATTTCTCTTTTCATGCATCCTAACTAGCGGGAAAATAATTTGTTTCTTTATTTTGCAAGCTTTTCATTGAGTATGGTTACGATCTCGGTATGGATATCTTCTATACTGCGATTTCCGTCAATTCTTTTACAGCGTTCCGGTTCTTGTTCCGCAAGAGTAAGATAACCATTACGGACCCGGGCTCTGAAGTCATGATCTTCACTTTCCAGCCTGTCGGCTTTTCCAATGCGTTTTGTTGCAATATCAATATCCGTATCAATAATGAATGTCAGATCGGGAACATGTTCATGGGCACCGATCATATTCAATTGAGAGATCAATTCAAGAGGCAGTTCTCTGCCGTAACCCTGATAAGCTGTAGTGGAATCATAAAAACGATCGGAGACAACAATACCGCCATTATTTAAATGAGGTTCGATCACTTCTGTTACAAGCTGCGATCTGGCGGCCGCGTAAAGTAATAATTCCGTGCGGGGATCCATTTCCATATGCTCTTTGTTCAGTAAGACCGATCGCACCGCATTCCCAATGGGTGTATGTCCCGGATCAAAACAATGTAAAACATCGTGATCTTTGGAAAGAAATTCCACACAGCGATTGGCTTGCTCGCTTTTTCCTGAACCGTCAATGCCTTCAAAAGTAATGAACATGTTTTTCCTAACCTTATGGTAGTTTAAAATACGATATTTCAAATTGAATTGTTAGTGATTTTGTAAAAAGGTCAAGATTAAGGCATGGGGTATGAGGTATGGGAGTATGGAGTGATAGAGTGCCTGCACGCCGTAGCCTCGATCCTTCGGGGGCAAAGGTGTGTCATCCTTCTCCGTCAGCTGACGGAGAAGGATCTATTCATGATACAGAAAAAGATATAAACGATGAACTATAAGAGATAAGATAAAAGACCAAAGTTCCTCGACTCTCGACTTTTCGACTTTTTTTTAATGTATAAAAGAAACGGGCTCGACATGTCGAGCCCCTACGTTTAATACACTAGTCACCAGTTTCCAGTTACTAGTCACCAATTTCACAATGCACTATCTCTCCAAAATAGATCCGGTGGAAATTCGTTTCTCCGGGATATTTCGGTAAAATGGTGTCATCAAGAAAGTGAGTTTCATCCATATCCTGCCAATAATTCTTTTTACAGGCTAAAATGAGGTCTGCTTCATCAAAACCCGGCGCATCTGCTCCGGGAACGGCAATGGGTGTTAATCCTGCAACAATATGTTTATCAGATACATCCCGGCCGGATGTGGACCCTAAATATGTAAGTGCTTTCTTATATTCTTTGGGAAATCTGCAAAGAGTAAAAGTATCGTACTTATCCATGAATTTCAGAGTGTATCGTGACGGACGAACGACGACCTGAACAAAGGGTTTACTCCACATGGATCCTATACTTCCCCAAGCAACTGTCATGGTATTGAATTCATTTTTTTCCAAACTGCCTGCGGTCAATAAAAACCATTCGTTTTCCCAAACATTAAATGATTTTAAGATCAGATCTCTGATATTTATTTTAGTTCTTTTCATTACGACTCTCCTTTTGAAAAAAAATAGTAACATTTATTCAGTTTTAAAATTAAATTCTCTTCGTCAAACGATTAAATAGGAGTTCCCATGGCACAACAAAAACTGAATTATGTATGTCCAAAATGCGGCAGCCGCGAATACAATCTGGATGAGATCCGAACAACCGGTGGCGTTCTCAGTAAATTATTGGATGTTCAAAACAAGAAATTTACCGTCGTTTCTTGTGAAAAATGCAAATATTCTGAATTGTATAAAGCTAAAAGCAGTATGCTGGGTAATATCTTCGATCTTTTTGTTGGAGGCTAAAACAATTGATAATTGACAAAGGACAATTGACAATTAGAATATCTTGTTAATAGTAGAAAATATTACCGTGACTTGAAGAGAAATTTGCAATAAAATATTTTATTGTAAAATAATTGATCGTCATCACAAAATTATTTGCGCACTTGAAAGCTGAAAAATATTTAATTAATTTTACTACAATTGTGAATTGAACATTGATAATTCAATTGTCATTTGTTAATTCTCAACTATTAATTAAAAGAGGGGGGAAGAAATGGGGACGAATCTAATTCTCGATAAGAGTATCGAATTTGCTATTAGAATTGTAAAAACTTATCAGTATCTGCGTTTTGATAAAAAAGAATATGTTATGTCAAAGCAATTATTGAAGGCCGGAACAAGCATTGGTGCGAACATGAAAGAAGCAATCCAGGCACAGAGCAAAAAGAATTTTCTATCAAAGACAAATATCGCTTTAAAAGAAGCCAGTGAAACGGAATATTGGATAGATATTTTAATAAGAACTGATTATCTCAATCAAAATGCGAATTCTTTGATGAATGATTGTATTGAAGTTAATAAAATCCTTCAATCAATTGTTAAAACAACAAAGAAGAATCTGAATATAACCTAAATATTCATTGTCAATTGATCATTGATAATTTAATTGTCAATTGTCCTTTGTCAATTGTCCTCTGTCAATTGCTAAGCGTCTTTCGCAGCTTTGATCTCGTCGATATACCAGGACATGATCTTTCCAAATTCTTCACCTTCGGAGAATCCGACCTTTTTATAGCGGGTCATTCCCAGTTTATCTATGACAAATAAGGTAGGTATACCTTTAACACCAAAAGCCTTATTCAAACCATCCGCATAATATACCGGGAAATCATATCCATTCTCATTGATAAATGGTGGTACCAGAAATTTATCTCTATCGGTTGATACCACGATGATCTCAACTTCTTCATCTTCTTTGTACTGATGATAGACTTCATTCATGTGCGGAAGTTCTTTCAGGCAAGGCGGACACCACGTTGCAAAAAAGCTTACGATCAATATTTTATTTTCAAATTTTTCATGTGTAATACTTGTTGAATCCAAACCTTCGATCTCAAATTCCGGCATAGGAATATTCAATTGATCAGCAAGCAGGTTTTGACGAAGAATATTACGTCCGACAAAAACGGTCTCATCGATCATGGTATTAACTTCGGCTTTAGAGTAGCCAAGTAATTCCGCCGTATTCATGATCTCAGCTTTGGCATCAAGAGAACCGGGAGTCATTTTAAGGGCTTCGATACAAGCAATGAGTGAAGCTTCGTAGCGATTCATCTTATTCAGAGCTTTTCCATAATTCAGAAGGATCTCTGTATCTTTGTAATCATTGATAATATCTTCATAAACATTCAAAGCTTCCGTTAATTGCTGACGTTCGATCAATAATTGGGCATAACCGTCGCTTACCATGGCACGATAGGCTGTCAGCCGGTCATTGAGTTCTTCTTCGGTAAAATTCCGTTCCTGGTAGTATTCTTTGGCAGATACTAAAAATTCATCAGTTCCCGTCATTATATTTGCCCGTTTTACTGCTGCAAATATCGAATCTTTCAGGATCGGGTTATCTGTTTGTTCACTTGCAAGAAAACCCAAGGTCATAGCTTTTGAAAAAATATCCGTGTTCTTATTATAGATCTTTACCACTTTTTGGTAATCTTCTATCTCGCCTTTTTGAATGATCTCAGGTAAAACCTGTTCACAAGCCGTATATAGTTCAGCACTTTCTTTCTTCTGATTTTTCATGATGTACGATATAATACTGTCATAATCGGGTTCGGTGCTTAATTCGCGACTTACACATCCCGCCAGTAACAAAACCACAAGAAAAATGCCAATAAAATGTTTCATAATATCTTTTACCCTTTTTTATTTAAATATATCCGTAGACAATCTTAATGAAATAAGATGAGAACTCCCCAGGTCTCCATTCGTTGATGGACGAAAAGAATAAGACAGGTCGAAGAAAGGCATTCGGAACTCAATTCCGGCATGTAAGCCGTCCCCGTAACGATAACTGATCCCTGCAAATACTTTTTCTTTATATTCGATCTGGATCAAAGGCTGAATATCGAATGCAAATACGGATCCAATCGAAAACATGTAATAATCTAAATTTTCACTAATGGACATAGCAGAACTGATACCCGGCCTTATGGTAAAATCACCGGCAGAAAAGGGTAGCAACCAGGCAGCTTTTAATTGAGGCGGATAATATTGAGCTGCACCACTGTTAAATACCATGATAGCCGATGGTAGATTCTTTAAAGAATAAAGTGAATGGATCCATTTTCCTTTATGTTCGGCATGCAGATCAAATGTCAGTCCATAACCATTGGTTGAGATCAATCCCGTATACAGCAGTCCTACCGTTAAACCAAGATCGAAATTATTCTTACTGTAAACGGGCATTCCCATGTGAATGGAATAATTTGCTATGCCCGTAAACAAGACACCATCGTAATCAATGATCTCATTTTCATCCAATTGTCCGTTTCCCTCACCTGTATCTCCGGTTCCGGGTATGCCATCCAATCCATAATCCAATAAAGCATTCCTTGAATCGGGAACATCAGAGATCCCGATCCGCGATATCATAACTCCGATGGGTTGATCCTTGTAATTAAATGTAAAGGCTGCCGAACTGGCCGAGACTTCATTTCGAAACCAGGTTGAATGATATAAGTAAAGTGTCTTCTCGGATGTTTCATTCAATCGCGTTGGATTCAATAAAGTATTTTCACTACCGAATTGCATGAGACCATAGGCCGGACCATAAAGCTCGCCACCGGGACCGCGCAAAAGATTCAAATAATCATTCCCATAGCTTGCGTATCCCGCCGATACGGTCAATGGCAAGACCAGAATTATAGCTAACATTATCAGATATCTCATTTTCATCATCATAGTGGTTAAAATATAAGGATTTTTTGCTTCCGATGTTCCTTGTTTTTTCTTTTTTATAACAGCATTTCAATGTATATTTTCTCTCTTGAAAAGGTAGACAGTTCGTTATTATGAAGAAAACATTACATTCATTGTGGGCATTTATTTTTGTTTTGATATTTATTTCATGTCAAACTCCTCCATCTCAGGATGGAATTCCCCGCAATTTACAAAATATCTATCCGCTTTCCGGTACTCTGTTCCCCAGTGAGATCAGTGCTCCAACTTTCAAATGGAAAGCATTTAGTTTAAATTATGATCATTACAAGATCTTTTTTATTGATGAGGACGGGGAAACGATCTTAGGCGTAAAAAGTCAGGAGCGTTCCTGGAAACCGGCAAAATCACAGTGGCTAAAATTAATAAGATCTTCTATTGATTCGAAAATTGATGTTAAGATCTTTGCATACAAAAATAAAGAACCCAAAGCCTATACAAATTACTCATTTTCATTTTCAGGTGATCCGGTAGATGCGCCTATATTTTACCGTAATGTTCCTTTGCCTTTTAGTTATGCCAATAAAAATAAAGAAATGTTAAGTTGGCATCTCGGCGATATATCCAAAGATAAAGCAAAATGTGTCATGACCGGCATGCCGGTATGTGCAAACTGTCATTCTTTCACAGCAGACGGTACGACCTTGGCAATGGATGTGGATTATTCAAATGATAAAGGGAATTATGCGATCGCTCCCATTGAAAAGGAAACAGCGCTTGCACCCGATAAGATCATTTCCTGGAGTGATTATAAAAGAGAAGACGGAAATTTTACTTTTGCCCTTCTTTCTCAGATATCCCCTGATGGCCGTTTTGTTGTCAGTACGGTTAAAGACCGCTCTATATTTGTCCCGGTTGATGATCTGGAATACTCTCAATTATTCTTCCCATTTAAAGGTATCCTTGCGGTATATGACCGTGAAATAAACAAATTTTGGTCGCTTCCCGGAGCGGATGATCCTGAATTTGTCCAAAGTAATCCCACCTGGAGCCCGGATGGAAAATATATACTGTTCGCGCGCGCTAAAAGGTATTACGATGCCGAAGCCGAATCTTCCCAAAATGCTGTGATAAGTACGGGAATTGCTGAAGAATTTTTATCCGGAAAAGAAGGCTTTCAATATGATATTTACCGGATACCTTTTAATAATGGAAGAGGTGGAGAGGCTGTAGCTTTGGAAGGCGCTTCAAATAATGGAAAAAGCAATTTTTTCCCAAGATATTCACCGGACGGGAAGTGGGTCGTATTTTGCCAGGCCGACAATTTCATGCTATTGCAACCCAGCAGTAAGCTATATATCCTTCCGGCCAAAGGAGGTAATGCTCGTCTTATGACCTGTAATACTCCGAACATGAATTCCTGGCATTCTTTTTCTCCAAACGGAAAATGGATGGTCTTTGCATCAAAAATATTCGGACCTTACACACAGTTGATGCTTACCCACATTGATGATGAAGGACGGGATACTCCTCCTGTCCTGCTGGAATCATTTCAGGTAGAAAATCGGGCGGCCAATATCCCGGAATTCGTAAATATTGAATACGAGGATATGGACAAGATAACAGACGCTTTTACTGAAACGGGAAACTATTATCTTCGTTCGGCAACCGAACTGTACATGCTTAATGAAAGATCCAGAGCCACAGACTATTTCGACAAAGCCATTTCCCTTGATCCCAATAATTATCGCACCCATTTTACGAAGATCCGCCTGGTCTCAAATATTCCAAGCGAGGAGTTGAATGAACTTCTGAAAAAGATCAATAAATATCTTCAATTTAATCCCCAGGATATTAGAGCATATTTAGACAGAGCAGAGGTTAAATTAAAATTGGGACAGATAGATCAAGCGATCAATGATTGTGACCGGACCCTGAAAAAAGCCCCGAATAATCAGCGGGCGTTGAACCTTTTGGCTAGTCTTCAAGGCCAAAGCGGGGCAAAACAAGATGCGCTTCAAACGCTGAATAAGGTCATTTCGACCTATCCTGAAGATGCAGGTGCATGGAGCCAAAGAAGTCTATTACATTATAAGGCAAACCATCTTGATAAAGCGATCTCGGATGCTAAGATGGCGATCTCACTTGATAATGGTAATCATGAATATCATATCAATCTTGGGATCTATCAGGCTCAATCAGGCGATCTGGATATTGCAGAAAAAGCATTAGATAAAGCAATGAAATTAAAACCCGATTTTTATTACTCATTATACATCAAAGGAATGATCTATCGACAAAAAGCCGAATACGATCTTGCAAAAAATCTTTTTCAGCAGGCTTTAAGGTCGCATGATTCATTTGTAAAAAATAATCCAACTCAGAAACCGATCATTACACGTTCCATGATCACAGCAGAAATAAACAGGTTTAAATGAAACGATATTATTTCACCTATTCCAGTAAACAAAACTCTCCCGAAGAACAAATAAACGATTGCATAAAAGCTTATAAGGATTTTACCAAAGATCTTGGAAATGCATTTGCATTGCGCTGTACATTTTTTGTTAATGCCGGGGACAATCAAAAGTATAATGAGATCAAAGATATTATCCATTCAGCTTCAAATAATATTTTCTTTTACCCTGCTGTTATCGGTCAACCGCCCATCGGGTCAGATATGGCATTGGAATGTGTGATCATTGACCGTAATAAAGTTGATATCAATATACATCTTCGCTCTGTTGAAGGCCATCCCTATATTGTACTTGACCATAAGGGGAATAAAAAACTTTACGTATCGGGCATTAAAGGGAATATTTCGACATCAATAAAGGAACAATCCACTGAAGCCTTTTCTCTGGCAGAAAAAATACTAAAAAAAGAAGGCCTGGAATTTTCCGATATTCTAAGACAATGGAACTATATTGAAAGCATCACTCAAACAGTCCGTATAAGTGATGTACTTTACCAGCATTATCAGATCTTTAATGATATTCGAACCATGTTCTACAATAAGGTTCAATTTAATAACGGCTATCCGGCTGCTACGGGAATAGGAATGGATACCGGAGGGGTCATTCTTGAAATAATAGCCGGGAAGGGTAACGATATTGAGATCGTAGCTATTGACAATCCGGAACAGGTCTCTGCTCATCATTACTCGGAAAAAGTTTTAATTGGTAAAGAGATCGAAGAGTTCAAATGTAAATCCACCCCGAAATTCGAGCGGGCAAAATACGTAAATTCCATATTTGGAAGAACTCTTTTTATTTCGGGAACAGCAGCCATAAGAGGTGAGAACACCATATCCTCCAATGATATAATAGAACAAACTGAGATCACTTTAGGAAATATTAGAGAATTGGAATATAATGGTTCACAAAAATATCCGTACTCTATGTTCCGTCTTTATGTAAAAGATCCGGATGATGGACCGGAAAGTCTAAAATATTCCAAAGCATATTTCGGGGATATCCCCAGTTTGGTCCTTAAAGGCCCTGTTTGCCGCGATAACCTTGTCGTAGAAATTGAAGCTGAAAAAGCCTTTTAATTCGTGACGCGTAATGCGTAACGCGTGACGGGTGGTAACTGGTAACTGGTAACTGGTAACTGGTAACTGGTAACTGGTAACTGGTAACTGGTAACTGGTAACTGGTAACTGGTAACTGGTAACTGGAGAATACAAACTTCTT
>JAYEJI010000058.1:0-4081 GCA_034660515.1 Fidelibacterota bacterium | reverse complement strand
CCGACAAGCATATTTCTGGTCTATGCCCGGAACTGCTTGCCTGACCAGCCGAATCGCCTTGGTACGCGATCCGTACGCCGGGTGGTGTGGGAGGGGCGGTCAGCGATGACCGTCCCTATCCCCATAGCCCCGTTTTTAAGAAGCTCAATAACAAAATTTCCTACTTCGGATCTAATGATTTTAATTATTGAAAACCTTTAGAAATCGTGAAATTATTCGATCTTTATAATTACCCCAAGGCATCATCCTTCTTTGTGGCCAAGTAACATACAAAAAGCGTTTTGCGCGGGTAAAAGCAACATACAGATTGTTTTTTTCTTGTGTCATTTCAATACCCCCGCTTCGCACGGCTCGATAATCAGGGAAAGTTTCATCATCCATGCCAATAACAAAGACAATATCAAATTCCTGACCTTTCATTGTGTGTACCGTACTCAATGTAATTCCAGAATGTTGTGTTAATGGATGAGTTTGCCCCAAAGCCATAGCATTTTTAAATTGATGCAATGACTTGTTATCTGTATTCTTAGCGTAATTACGCCAATGTTTAAGCAGCTCTTCAATATCATTGAAGATCATATTCTTTTCATTTTCATCTTCAACATTCAGATTATCCCTGAAATCTTCCAACATCATTATTAGGTTGCTTCCGTCTTCACCTAATTTTGTAACCAGTGTGATTAACTCTTTATTCAACTCATCCGATATCTGTGAAATTACATCTCCCAAGTTCATATTTTCAGTTGTTTCTATTTTTAGACGGCTTAACAATCTTTGTTTGTGCAAGCTGTCTTGAGGGTTTAGTCTCACCCTTAATGCAAGGTCAAATATGTTCATTAAATCAGATTCAAACTGAATCGCACCCGGTGTCATTTTGTAATAAAACGGTAAATCAGTCTCTTTTAGTTGAGTTTCTATCGGGTTAAAGATATATTTATTCCTTGCAAGCACCGCTATCTTTTCACAGGTGATTTCACCCTCAATATCATCGTGCGTCTTTAAGGCAATTAATTTCTTTATTTTGTCAACAACCCACTGAGCTTCAACTTTTTCATCATCTAAGCCTTTTATCTCAAAAAAGCCTTCCTTAACCGTTCCCACAATATATTCCGCATCAGGGATGATTTTTTCTGCCGCTTTTAATACTTTTTTTGACGAACGATAATTCTCATTCAGTTCAACAATTACAGGATTAAAGTCACCAACAAACTGTTTATCCATATAGTCTGGTGAAGAGCCATTAAAGTGATAGATAGACTGATTGGGATCACCTACCATCATGACATTGTTAAATTCTCCATTAGTCAAAGCAAGTAAAAGTTGATATTGAGCATTATTCAAGTCCTGTGCTTCATCTACACAGACAGCAAAAAAACTCCGGCGATACAAGGCCGCTGTTTTGAGATAATTCACCAGTAAGCCATACGCAAGAAATAGCAAGTCATCAAAATCTATGGCATTTTGAGATCGTAAAATTTCCTGATAGTTTTGATACAGTAAAACAATATTTTCATCATCGGTGTGCTCTCCAATTTCATTGTTAGCAATCAACTTCCGTTTCATCTCTGAAATAAAATTCAAAACACGATAGCGGAAATTTTTCTGCTCTTGTTTATCCTGTGTTTTGTATTTGCCTGCATAAGATGGAGTCTGTTTAATCGCCTGCCCAATTAACTCCAGTCTGTCTGTTTCATCTTCAAAAATATGCGGCATCTTGGCATGACCAATCAAATTACCGTGATTTTCAAGTATGGATTGGCAAAAACCATGAAAAGTCCCAACAAAAATACGCTTCTCGATTTCCGATATATTATTTAATCGTTCCTCGATTTCTTTTCCCGCCTTGTTGGTAAAGGTCAGGGCAAGGATTTTTTTATTGGTTTTTGTCAGTAAATAGCGTACTCTTTCCGTTAAAATTCGTGTCTTACCACTTCCAGCACTGGCCTTAACATAGATTGGGCCATTTTCAGCATAGACAATTTTATTTTGCTTTTCAGACAATTCAATTATGGTTGTCATACTTCTGCCTCCTCTATTTTCAAAATAGTGGATATCTTGCCAAACAGTGCAATTACCTTTGGAGGTAAATCTTTTTCACTTTGTATAATCTGTTCTGCTATAGCAGGGCCATATTGAGTTTTTCTATGCGTAATAACAACACATAACTTATCGTCATCATAACTTTTGATTTCTTTTAACCTATCCTGTTCTTTTGCTTCTCGATGTTCGTCATTCGTATAAACATCTAAAGAAGCGATGGCTTTTTTAATTTCATCACCAAAACCATCACTAATTAGCTGTTTCTCAAAGTCATTTCCATCATCAACAAAAACAATACAATCAGTTTCACTTTTCGGAGAGCCAGAATTTAAGAACTGTTGCTGAACACTACTTTTAATTGGTATGTTTTCCGCATCACTGAAAATAATCCATGGAATGTTCAACGCCTCGGCAAAGCGTAAAAATGGCAGATAATTTCCATGACCGCCGACACCGACAAAATCCAGTCCCATTTCAACAAGTGTTTTATTAAAGTGCTTTTGTGCGAAAATAGGTAGTGCCTGCTCTTCAGTTTCCCCTTCAAAAAAGACGATTAGCTTTGAGAAAAATATCTCTCCTCTGGTATTGATGACCTGTCGATTTATTTTCCTGATATCTTCGGGTTCTAAGTTATCAATTTCTATCCTGCCACAAGTCACAGCTTCATCTTTGTAAAAATTTCGTATCTGGCCTAACTTGGCCGTTGCGGCGATATAAGGTGAATGGGTGGAAATAATTTTTTGACCTGCTATGGCATCTATCTGCCCAAAAAGCTTCTTTTGGGCATTGGGGTGCAAATGGGCTTCCGGCTCTTCTATGGCAAGGACAGGAAAAAACACAGACCTTTCTTTTTCAGCATTGATCGAAAGCAAAGAAATAAACGCTTTCAACGTCAACAGAGAGGACCAGCTTCTTGTTCCCATACCGTGATTCTCCATCGGGAAAGGTTCTTTTTGGTCGGTATAATAAATCGTTAAACCTTTATTCAAATCTCTAATTTTCTTAGTAAAAGGCGTAATTTCTATCCCTTCACTGCGGGTATCCATTGCGGTATCCAACTCTTTTAAAGTTGTCTTGATATTAGACAATATATCGCTGCTGCTAACCGCCTTTTCGTTTAATAATTCGATTTGTTCTTCGATTTCTTTGATGTCATCTTCGGAATATTCAATTTTGGACAACATCTTGCCAAGATAAGAGTTTCTTAATTTTGTATCCTCCAGAATATCCCGCTGGGCATCCATATAAAAGAACGGAACTTCATCGAAATGAAAACTTGTCTTTTTGCTGTTATCAACACCAAACCAGTCAATATCACCCTGCTTGAATTCAGGCCACTCTTGCAGAATAAATTGCTGGGATTTGTAGCTGTTTTTTATCGCATCGAAAGTAATGATTGTTCTTAGCGGGACAAATGCTTTACCAACAATATCATTTCGAATTCTATCGGTGGTGAATAGAATTTCCCAGTCTTCTGAAAAGTCCGCAAACCGTTTGCCATCACCATCGACGGGAACAATCAATAGATCGATAATTATTTTCTCGGAAACAGATCTTCCCTGGATAAAAAAATCATCTTGCGAGACAAATTGACGATTACCCAAAGCCAATTGCAATGCCTTGAGAAAAGATGTTTTTCCGGTATTGTTCATACCTGTTAAAATTGTGGTTTGCTCAAGCATTACTTCAAGATTTTCTAAACCCCGAAAACCTGCAATGCGAACAGTTTTTATTAAAATACTCATATGGCTACTTCCTTATCATATTGTACCAAAACTTCACAGTTCAATTGTTGGGCTAATGCGGAGCTGAGCGAAGTCTTGGCGGGTTCAAGCCGCAGGCTTGTAGTCCGCTGAGACTTTCGCTCCAGCGGATTTGTTGTGTGCCGGGCAAGGCCCGGCTGCTAATTGGTGCTGCCTGGGATTGTGACACAGGTCCCGAGCAAAGTCCATACCCAGCCTGATGGAGGCGAAGGGTAGCCAAAGGCAAGGGTGTTACAGCAATGTACGCCTGAAGGAGGCCGGAGGCAAAAGCGTGGGTC
>JAYEJI010000057.1:0-4107 GCA_034660515.1 Fidelibacterota bacterium | reverse complement strand
TCAACAAATTTTAATCCCCGAAGCTCGGCAGGAGCGTAGGGAATCGACAACTCGACATATCAACCTGAAATTATAAAAAAAGTAATTCAATTATCACATGAAATTCTTTATTTTAACCCATGGTACAAACTCTCTGCTTACATAATGGAAGGATCTATGGTTTGCAAGGACTGCAGGACCATACTGCGATCGTTATCGAGAACGGCATCATTCGCTATATTGGTAATGAAGAAGGCTTAAGGTCCTATATACATGATGAAATTGAGATCATTGACGTTGGTGGCCGGATCATATTCCCCGGATTTATCGATACCCACCTGCATCTTACAGAATGGGCACGCCAGCGTGAATATCTTCCTCTGGGTAGTTTTCAGTCACTTAAAGAAGTATTAGAGCATATTCAAACGGAAGCCAAAGGCAAATCCTGGATTTTTGGCGGAGGATGGAACCAGAACAATTGGTTCGAAAAGCGCTTCCCTCACCGAAAAGACCTTGATATTCTCGGACCGGATACAAAAGCCATATTTTACAGCAAAGACATTCACTCCGCATGGGTTAATGAAGCTGTGATAGATCTTTTCCCTTTTGAAGATGTATTTAATATGCTCAGGAAGGGTAATGTTAAAAGAGATCCGGATGGACAATTGACAGGTATTTTACAGGAAGAAGCATTGGAAGTTCTTCTTGATCCATTGCTTATACAACATCCTGCTGTGATCTTTTCAGATCCCAGGCCTTATTTTAAAGAATTCTATAAACATGGTATTACCTCTGTTCACAGTATGGAATATTTTAACCAATACCGTGATTATTTGAAATTATACCAGCATGAACACCATCGTGGACTGCGTCTGGGTATGTATATTTATCATGTGGACTCAGAGAAAGTTTATGCTCAGAACCTCCGATTCGGATCGGGAGGTGACTGGTTACGATTCTATGGTATCAAATTATTCACCGATGGTTCTTTGGGAAGTCAGACTGCCTGGATGCGGGAACCTTATGAAAATGCTGAGCATTGCGGCAAGAAACAAATGCACGATGAAACATTGCTGAAAGCCATCACCCGGGCAGAGGCAAAAGGCTGTGCTTTAGCGATCCATGCTTTAGGTGATGCGGCTGTTGAACATGTGCTTGATACGCTTGATAAAATAGATCGTGATCTGCGGGTGCCGCTCCGAATTGAGCATGCTCAGATCCTTGATAAAGAATTGATCGACCGATTGAAAACCAAGAACTTACACCTCTCAGTTAATCCATCCCATCTACCTGATGATAAGGCGATTGCGGAGCTTCATTTGGGTAAAAGATCTCGCTATGCTTATGCCTTTCGATCTATGAAAATAGCCGGAATTCCATTTGCCATCGGTTCCGATGCACCGGTTGAAGACATTCATCCCTGGAAGGCTATTCATGCCGCTGTTCACAGACTTGGAACAGGTGAAAGACGATCCTGGTATCCTGAAGAAAATTTGCGTTTGAGCGATGCCATTCAGACCTACACTTATTACGGCGGAATGATCGCCGGTATGAATGAAAAGAAAGGTATATTGGCACCGGGGTATTTGGGTGATTGCTTTGTTTGCTCACAGGATGTTTTTGAAGAAGGCCTCGACGACTGGAAGAACATACACTCACTTTTGACCGTGATCGGTGGAAGAGTGGTCCATAATGAACTGGAAACGGAATGAGAACCTATTTTAAACATACATCCTCACTCTTATTTGGTGTGATCGTCAGTATTCCCTTGGCTATATATTACGAGATCTCCATGTTACTGGCAAACCGGGGAATGGAAGCGGATGTCCGTAATGCTGCGGATGTCATGTTCAAACGCCTATTTGAGAGTATTGGTTACGACGGACCTTTGGCCGGGATCATCATGTTCGCATTTTTGTTCATTGTTGCAGCGATAGCTCAGGGGGCGCACAAAGAACGGGAAGGAATAAAGATACACTGGCACTTTTATCCGGTCATGATCGCCGAATCGAGTCTCTATGCTATGCTTTTATTTGCGATGATGGCTATTTCCATGAATGCTATGGCGCCTGCAATGGCTATATCACCGGTGGATATTGGTTACAGTCTGGGTGCCGGTGTTTACGAAGAATTGCTTTTTAGAGCTTTGCTTTTAAGTGGCCTGCTCTTTCTTGCAGGCAAGATACCGGGTAAAACCACGATCTGGAAGATCATTGCCGTTTTGATCTCTGCTCTACTTTTTTCGGGAGCGCATTATATTGGTGCAGCCGGCGATACATTTACCTGGATGTCATTTTTAGCAAGAACCCTGGGTGGATTATTACTTGGTTTTGTTTACATGCTGCGTGGATTGGGACCTGTGATCTATACACATGCAATTTATGATATTTATACAATATTACTTTAAGACGTGACTCGTAACTCGTGACACGAAAAATCGGTATACACAAAGCACTATGCTGTAAACAGAAAAGTATGTAGTAAGCTGGAAAATCAATCGTACTCTCGTACACTCCGACACTCGTACTCTCATTTCTCAGTGCCCAGTGCTATATATCTGCCGGTTTAACCATCACATCTTTTTCATATTGAAAATGTACTTTGCCGGGCGGCATGCCTTTACGTTTAGTAACATATTTTCTTTGAGTATAAGTCACGGTGACCAAGGAAGAATGCTTTTCATCACTATGGCGCGCAGCCAGAGAGGCGGCAAATTCAATGATGTGCTTGGGAATATCTTTTTTACCGTCTTTTTTAATGATCACATGTGAACCGGTGCTATGACGTGTGTGTAACCAGATATCGGTTTTAGTAGCATGTTTAAAGGTCATTTCATCATTATCGCGTGCTGAACGTCCGATCCAGATGCGCCAATCGTCTTTAATAAATTCTTTATATGGACGTCTTTCATTGTCACCGGTATGATTTTTATTCGCTTCTTTTAAAACATCAGGATGCGCTTTTTTCCAGTCCCGCAACGCCCGGGCATCTTTGATCTTTTGAAAATCGTTGTAATATTTTTCCCATTCGTCGTATTCACGAAGCAGTTGTTGATGACGTTTTTTGTTTTCTTCAATTCGATTTTCTGAAGATCGGGCTTTTTTATAGAATTGATCAATATTCTCAGCGATAGGGATATCTTTTTTGAGACTGATCTCATTCGGAAATTTATCCTGTTGATGCATTTCAGGGACTTGGAAAGTATCAGAATGTGCTTGCACAAGATGCCGGCATGCTGAAAGCGTATCAGCAAAGAAACGATATCTATCGGCGCGATCCCTGTTCTTATCGGTATCTTCCGTATCCTGTAATTTGCGCTGTAGATCGTTCAGTTTAGCTGAAAATCTTGCCTCAATACTTTTATGATCCTGATGAAATTGTCCTTTTTGAAGATGAGTAATGACAAATTGACGATAATTGCTATAAAATTCTTCAGGTTGAAATACAGTGTCTGTTTTTGAAAGTACAAAGCGATCATGAAATTCTTTGCCATTGGATGATCTGATGATCTCAATAATGCTATTATAATCATTTATTCCAAAGATTTCCGGTCCGTTTTTCTTCCAAAAAGGTGAAAAACGAGGATCTTCACGAAGAGATGAAAAAGTTTGCACCTCTTTTTCAATCAGGAGCTCTTTATCGATCGTGATCTTTTTTTTGAAGTATTTTAGGGAATCACTTTTTTCATACACTACATTTCCACGGTTTGAAAGGAAAAGAATAGAAAGAACCGAACCGTCTTTAAAAATAAAACGCATGACCCTTTCACCGGGAAGCATGGCAACGGCTTCAAGGATCGCACCCTCAAGTGCAGGAAAGATACGCACGCTCTCCTTTTTGATATTCAGAGGAGAGGAGGATCGAAGTATATATTGAAATGGTTGTCCAAGATGCACTTTTAGTGACGGCAGATCCCGAAACTGTAACCATAATTCATTTTTTTCAAAGGTAAAACAACGCTCCAGTACCTTGTTACGGTATTCCTGATCGAAATAATCTGTACATTTTTGAAGTGTGAACCAGTTTGTGATCATGGCTTTAATGTAGGAAGATTAAAGATTAAAGTAAAAAGAATAAAGAGGTAAACGGTGAAGACTCGTGACGCGTAAGACGTGAGAGGGGAATGAT
>JAYEJI010000056.1:0-16104 GCA_034660515.1 Fidelibacterota bacterium | reverse complement strand
AAATAATGAGTTACCCCGGGCTTTAGCCTGGGGTATCAGATAGAAAACCATCGGGTTTTAACCCTGAATAACTTTTAATGTTGTGGGTTAAAACCCATTTTTTCTTTATTGCAAAAACCCCGGGCTGAAGCCCGGGGTAACTCAATCAATACAATTTTGATACCTTGATCTATCGAATCAAAACAATTTTATCTGATCTTCAGTCTCCAGGATCTCAATGTTAAATTCTTTAATAAATGAAATAAATTCTTCTTCATTCATTACTTTCACACCAAGTTCCCGGGCCTTATCAAGTTTTGAACCCGACGATTCCCCTGAAACCAGATAATCTGTCTTTGCCGAAACACTCCCGGATGCTTTTGCGCCCAGGTTACGTACAAGGTTTTTTGCCTCATCCCGCGTCATGGTCTTCATACTGCCTGTGAATACAAATATCTTTTCTTGAAGAGCTTGTTCTCCCCTATCACCGACCTTTGGATATATACCGTATTCTTGAAGGACTTTGATCATCTTGCGATTATCTTCATCATTTGCAAAAGAAATAATGCTTTCTGCCACTATTTCTCCAATATCATCAATTGCAATTAAAGTTTCCTGATCGGTACTGAGCAATTCACCTAATGATCCGAAACTCTCGGCCAGAACTCTGGCAAGATATTCACCGATATTTGGAATACCCAATGCATAGATCACATTTGCCAAGGATCTATTTTTCGATTTTTCAATAGATTTTATCAGATTACTTGCCGATTTCTCTCCAAAACGCTCAAGAACAACAATATCTTTATATTTTAATGAGTAAATATCGGTTACAGATCTGATCAAACCCTCATCCACCAGTTGATCGACGATCTTTTCACCCATGCCGTCAATATTCATAGCAAGCTTAGATACGAAATGTTCAATTCCGGTTTTTAACTGTGCCGGACAATCCCTGTGAACACATTTAACGGCCACACCACCATCCACACGCTGGACCTGTGCTCCGCAAACAGGGCAAGTATCAGGTAAAAAATAAGGTTTTGTATTTGATGGACGACGATCCTTGATGACCTTGATCACTTTGGGGATCACATCACCTGCCCGCTCAATAACAACCCAATCTCCTACCCGGATATCTTTTCGGTCAATCTCGTCCTGGTTGTGAAGTGTTGCTCTTGAAACGACCACACCTCCCAGTTGAACAGGTAAAAGCTTAGCTACAGGAGTTAGAACACCCGTACGACCGACCTGCGCAACGATAGACTCAATGCGTGTGATCTCCTGACGAGCCTTAAACTTGCCCGCAATGGACCATCTGGGTGTTCGTGTACGCATACCAAGAGATGTTTGCAAAGCGATGTCGTTGACCTTTACAACAATTCCATCAATGTCATAGGGCAACGATTCACGATCAGTTTCCATTTTCCGGAAATACTCGATCATTTTAGATTCATTATTCAGTACTTTGTTCAGTGGATTAATGGGAAATCCCCATTTACTTAATTGATTCAACAATTCCAAATGGGTAGTATATTTATAAGGATCTATTCGTCCTGGAGCATAAATAAATATTTCTAATGGGCGTTTGGCGGTTATTTTTGAATCCAATTGACGTAAAGATCCTGCCGCAGCATTTCGAGGATTGGCGAATAGTTTTTCCCCTGATCTTTCACGGGCGTTATTTAAACTTTCAAAGTTCTTTTTAGAGATGATCACTTCGCCACGGACCTCAAGAAGCTCGGGGAAATTTTCACCTTGTAATACCAGGGGGATCTGTCTGATGGTTTTCAAATTTTCCGTAATATTTTCACCGCTATAACCGTCTCCACGAGTTGATCCCGCTTCAAAAATACCATTGCGGTAGATCAACTCCACACCCAGACCATCAAGTTTTGGCTCTCCTATCAGTTCAATATCATCCAAACTTGTATTCTTTTGTAATCTGTGGTAAAAATTTTCGAGTTCTTTTTCATTTAGAGCATTTGCAAGACTCAGCATCGGCATGCTGTGCTCCAGAGAAGAAAAAGCATCCAGCACAGCTCCACCAATCCTTTTAGTGGGGGAATTCGTATCCGATAATTTCGGATACGAATTTTCCAATACCTGTAATTCGCGGAAAAGTTTGTCATACTCGGCATCAGAGATCAACGGATCATTCAGAATATAATAACGGAAATTATGCTTTCTTAAGATATCTCTTAATTCAGCGATCCTGATATGTGCTTCGTTCTTGTTCATTCAATAGTCCTTGATGAACAAATGTCGACTCCGGTATCGAGAATATTCTTTATAACTGCCTGTCCGGTACCAACCGGTGCTTTAACCGAGCAGGCATTGATCACCTTCATAGCATCAAATATAAGGCCTTTGGGAATTGGCGCTGAGCTGTGAACAGGCAAACGCACATGTTGTGAATCCGTTAATCTTACGGTAGATGTCAACATGCGTGTTGGGTTCGTTAATTCCTCAATTGCGTACTGGTCACCGCGCTTGCACTGGCTTCCTTTGATGATATATTCATCACCCTGTTTTTTAACAGTAAGCTTACAGCCGACAGGACAAACAATACAGACGATTTCTTTTGTATCTAATACAGACATTTTATTCCATAGCGGCTAAAGCAACTACGACCTTTTCATGAATTTTAGTAACTTCTTTTGTTTTGCAATGATAATTATTGGCTATACAGGAAAAAGCTATCATACGTCCGGATTGCGTACTTACATAACCCGTATGTGAGCGAACACCGCCGATATAGCCGGTTTTTACCTTTGCATTCTTAGCTGCCGGCGTATCTTTTCCAAAATACACAACATATCCAAAATCATTCGCATCGCCTGCGGTTGCAAAAGATTTATAAAAATTCGGAAAGGATGGTCTGTTTGTCATGGCAGACAAATAATCGCAAAATACCTTTGTTGTGATCATATTTTCATGTGACAAGCCGCTAGCATCGACTAGGCGTAAACCGGAATGCTCTACATGCAATTTATCCATGTATTTATCAATAATCTTTACACCATTCTTTGTAGAGCCCTTACCCGTTTCTTCCTTTGCAACTTTTAGAAGTAACATTTCTGTATAGGTATTATTACTAAGTTTATTCGTTATCTCGGCTATACGGTGTAAGGGTGGAGATTTTATTGTTTTCAAAAGTTTTTCACTACGATAATTCAGCTTCTCGTTTATAACCAAAGCAGCATCTCCAACCTCAACATCTTTATCTTCAAGTGCTTTTTCTAACATTTGCGCAGCTAAAAGCGCTGGGTTTGGGATAGCCCCTTTGATCGTAAATTTTTCCTCTCCGGCCGGTACGGTTCCATGAAATAAAGCTTGATAAACATTTGGTGCAGAAATAATATAACCGTTATCTCCGGAATACATTGGGCCTGTTTTCATTAGATTTGTATAGCTCATCCCCGGGATTTCCGGTCTTATCGCGATCACTTCAGCAGGATCGCCTTCTTTTTCACCGGGTTTAAAATCCAGGTAATATTTATTATCAGAAAAACAAAGAGCAGTTATCCCGGCACCATAGTAATTGCCCACATCTTCCCAGGTCCAGCTTGCCGGGGCATGATATGGTTCATAAAGTGATTCATCTGCAATAATTGCTCCATTAATGGCTTCGATCCCTTTTTTCTCTATAGCTCTCACCCAAGTGGACATTAATTTCTTTGGGGAATAAACTCCACCGACCTGATCACCGCCAAGTGTTGGATCACCATCTCCAACGATATATATATTGCCGTTCAATATACCTTTTTCATCAATGATCCCGGAATAATACAAGCGTGTTTTAAATGTAAAATCAGGATCTAACTTATCCAAAGCCATACCAATTGTAATGACCTTTAGTGAAGATGCACACGCCAATGACATCTCCCCATTATGATCGATCACAGGGCCTTCACCATTTCCTTCATCAACATAACGAGCATAAACACTCCATTGAGAGTGTTTGAGTTCAGGTAAATTGGCAAATTCGTCAACCAATTCCTGTGGTGTTTGAGCAAAAACGATACTTAAAGCTAAGATGAGGATGGAAAAGCGTTTTAGAAACATAAATACCTTTCAATTTTATATAAACTATTGATTTATCATCACAATTTCAATGAATTCTTATACTTGAATTACTTCCTGAAGATCTGCGGAATAGGAATATCAGCCCACAATTCTTCACACATATCCGTCAAACTTTTATTATTGAATACACCTTGCTCGATCCAATCGACAAACCTGGGAGCTACCCTTGGATAATTCATAGGGCGCATGGCAGGAAGGGCTAACCATTCCTCTACTTCTCTCGGATCAAGATCGTTCATTTGCATTCCAAAGCCCAGTGTTTCGATCGCCATAGCATTGGCGATCTGTTCTGCCTGACCGGCAATGGGTTTTGCCAGGGTTTTTACCCCCAGATCAAAAGATTCCGAATTTGCCATAAATCCCGCATGAAGTATCGCACCTTTTGCCTTTGTCAAAGTATCGAGAAAATCTTTTCTGCTTTTAGGATGAAGTGTGATATTTGACTTTTCCTGCAAGTGACCCGTCTGTGTAAAAAAGTGATATTTATGATCATCAGGACATTTTTTCAATAATTCAACAACTTTCCGTGGATCTTCATATGGTAAATAAACGATTATCTCTTTTTCTTCTTTTACCCTTTTCAGAACATTATTGGACTCCGGTAGAATGGGGGGTAAAATGGGAAAACCGAAATGATGCCAGTGGGTTGAAACGGTAAAATCGGCCGGTACAAAATATTCTATGATAGTACGGACCATTACATGCAATGGTGGATAAGGAATATCATATAAAAATGATGATTGATGGCTTAAAACAACAGAAGGTATACGGTTCTTTTTTGATATTTGAACCGAAACGGGTTCAAAATCGCTGATTATCAGATCTATATTTTTCGCATCATAATAATAGATATCCCTCATAAACGAGATAGCATCTAATTTTGGTGCTGTTTTTATATAATTTATCTTTCCATTTTCCGTAACATAGGTCAAGCCTTTAAATATCTTGTAAGGCTCAAAATATTCCGTATCGGGAATATCTTTCTGTTGGTCACCCGAGAAAACAACATATACATTATGACCGCGTTTTTTTAGTTCTTTGACTATATCCCGCGATCGTCCTATATGACCGTTTCCGGTCGTTTGTATACCATAAAGAATATTCATTTTTGTCCTTGAGTTGGCAATGATATCAGGAAAATATACGGGAACTCTATGATATTTCCAAGCAGGAGAAATCTTGAATTAAGAATTTAAATTTAAAAGAAAATGATTGTTATTTAACACGATCAATTCTTCATATTAACGACTTTTATCTTATGCTTTACATCATAGGTCTTACGATAAATTATTATATATTATATGCAAGGAGGAATTTTAATGAAACCCAATATTAAATACATTGCATTTGACGCAGATGATACGCTTTGGGACAATGAACCTTTCTATCGGGCACTGGAACATATTTTTAATGAAGTTTTGCTTGATCATATGAGTCCTGAAGAGAGTTCTGCAGAACTATATAAAACAGAAATTGCAAATCTTCCCCTTTTTGGATATGGTGCAAAAGCTTATACTCTTTCCATTCTGGAAACAGCTATTCGGTTAAAAAATGATGAATTACCGATTTCTTCAGTAAGAAAAATCCTTGAAGCAGGGAAACAGCTAAGCGATTCACCTCTTGTGCTTCTGGATAATGTTGAAGAAGTTTTAAAAGTGCTTGTCCCAAAATATAAATTGATCCTTGCAACAAAGGGCGATCTTTTGGATCAGGAACGAAAATTACGTAAATCAAAACTTGAAAAATATTTTCATCACATTGAGATCATGAGTGATAAACAGATCTCAGATTACCGGAAACTCTTAAAACATCTTGATATTGAAGCACATGAATTCCTTATGATCGGCAATTCCATGCGCTCCGATATTGTTCCTGTACTTGAGCTGGGCGCTTATGCAATTCATATACCCTATCACACAACCTGGGCACATGAAAAAATGGATGGTATTGATCTACCGGCAGATCGTTTCATGGAAATCGAAACATTATTAAAAATCCCGGGGGAATGCCCGTGGATTTAAGAAATCGAAGGTAAGAGAGTAAGAAAATATAATATTTAGCCTAGAATATTAATAAAATTCAATTTATTTACAGTATTTACAAAAGAGCAGGCGTACCTGCTCTTTATTTTTATATGGAATTTACTTCTCACGGTTTACGGTTTACGAAATTAACAATTGTCCTTTGACAATTGTTAATTAGATTATGGTTTCACTGGGTATTGTAACATCCTTTTTTACAACCACAATTCCATCGCAAATACAGTAAGTTTCTCCTTCGAAGTTATCCAAATTATCTTTATTGATGATCTGAACATTGTCACCCATACGGACATTCTTATCTATGATGGCTCTTTTGATCACACAATTCTTCCCAATACCTAACGGTATCATATTATCATGGTCTGTCTCGAAAAAATCATTTCCCATGATGTATGAATCATAGATCTCGCTTTTTTCTCTTACAACCGAGCGAATCCCAAGAATGGAATTTTCAATCTTTTTAGCATGGATCAGTGCTCCCTCATTAATCAGGGAATGTTTTACCACAGCATTGGAAATTCGTGAACCCGGCAGCATTCTGGCATGGGTATAGATAGGAAAATTCATATCAACGAAACGGAAATCCGGTTTCATTTCGGTTAAATTGATATTTGTTTCATAAAAAGAACGAATGGTCCCAATATCTTCCCAATATCCATCGAAGAAAAATGCTTGAACATTATAATCTTTAATAGCACCGGGGATAATATCACCACCAAAATCATCTTTGGGAATATCCGTTAATGTTTTACGTAAAGTCTCACGATTAAAGACATAGATACCCATAGAACCCCAGTAAGGACGATCAGGATCGCCGGTGGGGCTTTTCATATCCTCTAACACTTTTTCATCCGTAGGTTTTTCAGCAAACTTTATGATACGGCCTTCTTTATTGACCTTTAGAATACCAAAACCTTTCGCTTCTTCTTTGCTTGCGGGTTTGACCGAGATGGTAATATCCGCTTTGGTCTTGCGGTGATGTTGAACAAACTCGGCATAGTTCATGCGATACAAATGATCACCGGCCAAGATCAGATATTGATCAAAAGGATAGGTTTCAAAGTGTCCCAGATTATGTCTGACGGCATCTGCAGTTCCTTGATACCAATTCATATTCTCTATGGTCTGCGAAGCTGCCAGCACTTCAAGAAAACCTTCGGTAAAATTATCAAACTTATAGGTTTGATTAATATGGCGATGCAATGACTCTGAATTAAATTGTGTAAGTATGTAGATCTTTCGGATATTCGAATTTAAACAGTTTGAGATGGGAATATCAATAAGACGATACTTGCCACCAATAGGAACGGCAGGTTTAGAGCGTACAGTCGTGAGTGGTGCAAGCCGTGTACCACGACCTCCACCCAGAATAACACTTAATACTTTGCGCATAAAGCACCCCGTAAAAATTTAGTGAATATTATTTTAATGTATCAGGTTCAATGACCAGGGAATCATTTAATGTCTCAAGTGGATCGTTTACTATAACCGTATCAAGAAGTGTATTGATCCTATAATTTGAAAAACTTAGGTCAATATAACCAAAAGATGAGCTCATCGGCATATTTCCTCGTGGATTTGGAACAATTTTCTTCTGTGTTTCCTTACTTTCGATCATAACCTTGATCTCTTTTGGCAGAAATAATCCGGGCTGAACTTCTTCCTGGATAAAATTGATATCAGCAACCATTTCAGGTTTATCAATCATCTTCATTTGAGTAAGGATCCAGTTAACCGTGTCTATCATGGCAAGAAAGATCACATCTTTGCCTTCCATGGGTTTCACGACTTCAACAAAAGCAACATTATCCTTGTTTTCATCCAATTCGATGGTTCTTAGGGATGTGGCATCTTTAACCAATCTTTCCAGATCCATAAGAAAAATCTCCGGAGGGATCATTAAAGGAATATTGTCTTCCGTATAGAGTGAATCAGGGCGAATAAAGTAAACAACCGTTTCACGATCCGGGAGTGTTGCCTCCGGCATACGTGAACGGATCCTCAGATCCACTACCATATCATTGACTTGTCTAAAATTCAAGTTAGCACGACGAATATAATAATTCGGATCGACCGCAAATGTGAGCATGAGTAAACATAAACTCAAAATAGTGATCTTCTTTAACATGTACAATTCTCCTTCTCCATGTCAATGGGATGGATCGTCCAATCATTCTCGGGTATCCATTCTTCTATTGTTCCATCCGGTTTTTCAAGAACAACACGCTTGATATTCGCATTTGATACCTGTGCTTTACACTGGTAGCAAACGAATTCATGTCCACAAATATAGATCGTAGAATTGTTGGTTGCGTGTCCGTTACGAGCTGCCAAAGCAATGGCATTGGATTCGGCATGAGATCCTACTGCCCTGCAGCGTTCCAATTGTGTACCTGATTTAATATTGTGTTTATCCCGATAACAGAATCCTATTTCAATACAGTTCTTCTGATATTGGGGGGAACCATTATATCCTGTGGAAATAATATCTTTATTGTTGACAATCACAGCTCCCACTTGTCTTCTAAGACAGGAAGATCGTGTTGCTACCACTTTCGCGATATTAAGAAAATATTCATCCCAGCCAGGTCGTTTCATATATATCCTATTCTAAAACTCAATCACATCAAGATCATGTGAAATATGCGTATTTTTATATGTTTTTTCAACTGCTTTCTGATATAAGTTTAGGTCTTTGTATCGTTCGGAAAAATGTGTTAGGATCAATTTCTTCACATTATTGTCTCTGGCGAACTCTGCTGCTTTTTCACCTGTCATATGCATGAACTCCTCAGCAAGATGTGCTTCCGATTCAAGATAGGTGCCTTCCATTAACACTGCATCGGCGTTTTTGATCAAATCCGGGATACTATCGCATATTCCGGTATCTAAGACATAAGCAAAGATCTTTTCTTCAGTTTGGTAACTAAGCTCTTTACGGGTCAATGTTTTACCCAAATATTGCATGTATCCTTTTCTTTCCAAATCTCCCAGAATCGGCCCTTCAAGTTTTAACTCTTTCAAACGTTTTTTATTAAATCGCCATTTAGGTTTATCGATCAATCGATACCCTAAAACAGGCGTACTGTGTAGTAATTTAAAAGCTTCTATCCTGTAATCATCTGTCTCTTCAACTATTCCGGCTTTTAAGGGATGAATATGAAAATTAATCCGGTGAGTATATTTGGATGCAATACTCAGGGCATCAAAATAAGGGTTACCTTCTTCAGGAAAATAGATATGAACCTCGTGAGATACTTCCATTAAAGACAGTCTCTGCATCATACCGGGTAATCCAAGACAGTGATCACCGTGAAAATGTGAGATAAAGATCTTGTGTACTTTTCCGGGCGATATGCCTGCCAAGATAAATTGACGCTGTGTTCCTTCCCCGGGATCAAAAAGTATACCTCCGTAAGGCCAATCTAAAAAATATGCATTCTGACTACGTAAGCGGGTAGGTAATTGTCCGGCGGTACCTAATATGTGCAATTTCATTGCGTTTAGTAGTTTAGGGGTTTAGAGGTTTAGTGCGTGAGGTATAGCTGAAAGCTGATTGCTGTCAGCTAACAGCTCTTACTCAATTAAACTAAGTGCGATCGAGTTGAGTTTTTCCGAGGCGCGATCGGAGCGTGAAAGTAGGATCAAAGGTACTTGTGCTCCCATAACAAGTCCACCAACAGGGGCTCGCTGAAGTTCTATAATGGATTTAAGCAAAAAATTACAAACTGTGATCTCATGAAATACTATTATATCCACATCCCCGGATATTTTTGAATCAATCCTTTTTTTCTTGGCCGCTTCAGTATTCAGGATCACATCAATTGCCATGGGGCCTTCTGCTTCATAACCTTTTGCCGTATATTCTTCAGCTAATTCCCGAGCCTCTAAAGTTTCCGGCATTTTGGGATTTAATTTTTCCACAACGGCGGCAAAAGCGATCTTGGGTTTTTGTTTTAATACTCTTTCGGCCAGTTCTATGGCATTATCTGTGATCGCCCGCTTTTTGTCCATTCCCAATTCTACATTGAGGGCACCGTCAGTAAGAAAAAGCAATTTATGGTAGCCCGGACTGTCACATACGGCTATATGGGAGAGAATTGCTCCTTTACGCAAACCCTTTTCCCTATTCAACACAGGAGATAAAAAACCAGCTGTAGAGATATCTCCTTTCATCAAAGCATCCCCTACGCCATCTCTAATATCCGCTATGGTAGCTAATACTGCATTCTCAGCAGAATCAGACTCAACATAAACAGCATTCTTTAATCCACTCTCATCAGCCAAGGCTTTCATAGTGTCAAGCTTTCCATATAATCTTGGAATAATAAATCCTTTATTGCTCGCTTCTGATAAAGCTTGAAATATCGAAAGAGAATTTGGAAAAACAACATTGATCGTTTTAGGATTATCAACATTTACCCTTTTGTAGATATCTTCGTACCGCATTTAAACCTCACAATTTTCGTAGTTGTAAATATTCATTTCGCCATCTATAATTCTAAATCCACCATCTGCCATAGCTCCCAATTCATTTTCACCGGGATAAATAATAATTGAGAATTGCTTCCCCAGATGTGTCAGTATTTCTTCTTTTACATAATCGGAATAGACAATGCCTCCTGTAATGATCAAAGCGCAAACATCAAAATTCAAAACGGCTGCCATAGCACCAATTTCTTTGCGAAGTTGGTACAGCATTGCATCAAGTATCAATTTTGCTTTTTTATCGCCCTCTTTTATTCTTCTTACAATAATTCTAACATCATTGGTACCAAGATAGCCCTTGAGCCCGCTTTCTCTTGTTAATAATCTTTTTAATGCTGGCTCATCCATCTTCTTTTTATAGACAAGATCCATTATTCCTTTTAAAGGTATTGCACCGGCTCTTTCAGGAGAAAAGGGGCCCATACCGAGTAGAGCATTATTAACATCGATATTTCGTCCATTCTCCATGGCACACACAGTTATACCACCGCCCATGTGCACGACAATAAAATTCCTATTATTGATATTCCAATTATTTCGATCACAAACTCGTCGAGTCGTGGCTTTGATATTTAAAGCATGAGAAACACTGTGCCGTTCGATCCCGGGTACACCTGAGATTCGGGCAAGATCATTCATTTCATCGACAACAACAGGATCAATAATATAAGCCGGACATTTAAACGCTTTACCAAAATATGCTGCTAAAGGACCACCAAGATTTGAGGCGTGATTGCCATATCTGGCAGTTTTAAGATCATTGATCATACTATCACATACGGGATAGGCACCACTTTTTAAGGGTTTTAGAATACCTCCCCTGCCGATCACAATATCAATTTTATCGATCTCATGTTTTTTAAGTTCTTCTTTTATTTGTTCTTTACGAAAAGGAAATTCATCATATACATTTCCTCTTGATATCTTGTTTTCGTCCATCGAGACTTTTAATTCAAATTCGACCTTTTTCCGTGTGAACACAGCCATCTTGGTAGACGTAGAACCGGGATTAATCGTAAGAACGCGTTCAGACATTTAGACTCCTCAATGTGTTTAGTAAATCGTTACATTGAAGATACAAATTTTTTGTTTGATTATCAAAATTTTTTCTTATATTGGCAGGCAATTTAGCAAATAGGGGAATTAGCTCAGCTGGGAGAGCGCTTGAATGGCATTCAAGAGGTCAGCGGTTCGATCCCGCTATTCTCCACAACACAAAACCCGCCGATGGCGGGTTTTGTAATTGACAATTGAAAATTGACAAAGGACAATTATATGGTCAATGTTCGATTGATATTTATTCGGAAACAGCTAAATAATAAAAAGAGACGAAATATTATTTCGTCTCTATTAATATTTAATTAACCTAATTACCCTTTAGAAATTGTTCATTGAATTGTCAATTATCAATTGTCCTTTGTCAATTGTTTTTTCCCTCTACTTTTTTCTTCTCCATCGCCGGTAAAACAAAGATCATCAGAATCAAAGAAACGAACAAAGGAATATAAAAGAATATTGCGATTGGTTTGTCACCCATAAAAACTGCTGCGATAACACATGCACCCGATAGAACCATTAATCGACCGGACTTGCGGTGTACACGATTCCAAACTTCTTCATTGTTCAAAGTTGCAGGTACACGGATCCCTATCCAGCGTGATTGAGGTATTTTTCCTAATTGATTTCCAATCAATACAAATAATAATCCGAGCCCCAGGTGTATCATGGAAATATCGAATCCCTGCTCCGTGCTATGACCCAAGGCGGATTTCAATGCCACCCAGCTTATAAAAACCATCAGAGCCGCAACCAGTATAATAATAAAGCGAGTCGATTTTTTTTCGCTTTTAGAGTACTTTTTTCCGGACATAATGAATGTTGTGATCATGATCAATGTGATCACTACCGGTCCGATCAAGCAGGCGATCAACGGTGATGCAAAATTATCGGGTTCATTGTTGATATTCCAATGGATCGGTACTTTATCTACTCCGCTTTCCTTAAATTCTCCATAGTAATAAATCGAAATAGCTGATATTGCGATCAGAAAAATAATCAATATTATTAATTCTCTTTTAAATTTATTCATTTTCATTCTCCTTCAATTCAATGAAAGGTTTTATATCATAGTTGTTTGTTAGTCTTGCACCGATCAACATAAAAACACCCAGAACAACAATTCCGATCAATCCAAGTGGGGCAATGATGGTCTCTTTACCCATAAAACCGGTTAAAAGAATGACTGATGGTACAAGTCCATTGAACCAACCATGTCCGACGGCAACCAGTAATACCGAATTTCCCCGGATATACATATAATTGAACAAGGTTCCCAGCATTGTTGTGATCAATACAAAAATTACAACCCCTATCCAGGTATAGGCACCATAGTTATAACCCATCAGGATGACGGGTGCATGCCAAAGTCCCCAAATAATTCCCGTAATTATATTGGCTTTCCAAAAACCCATGGGAAGTAATTTTGGTAAAAGATAGGATCTCCATCCGTATTCCTCACCCAGCATCATGATGATGGGAAAAGTCAGATTTGCAACCAGACCAATAATGAGGAATTGAAATGTCCAAAATAGTCCGGTTGAAGCGGATTTACCAAGAAGAGTTAATCCATTTGCCCCCATATTCGTCAATTGCCAATCGGGTACTTTCCCAAAGATCAATGAGTTTAGCAAGATACTTAATGTAACAAAGGAAACGATCGCAATGAGCATATATAGGTAATTTTTTGCCTTACCAAAACGGAATCCGCTATTCTTAAATCCTTCCGCGAATACCAGTCGTAAAATGATCGCGATCAATGCGGGAAAGATCATCATCGCCCCGAAAGCTTGTACCGGTAAATGCTTTTGTGAGACATAAACTGCCACGCGTTCTTCCAAAGTTTTAAGATTTATTGCCTCAGTACGTCCCATAACAAAGGTCGGCAGATCTTCTTCCGTTACTTCCGGATGCATCTCAAGATAGCGTGCAACGGCATCGGGATCTTGTTGAACAATATCGGTAAAATGCTTGATCGCCGGTAATTCAGGATCCAATTTCTTGCCTTGCTTATAGACAAATCCACAAAGTAAAAAGGACACGAGGTAGGTTAGTCCAACAAACCAAATGACCTTTTTCCAGGATACTTTTTGATCAATGATCAATTTTGTATTTTGATTCTTCTTACTTTTCATTTTCATTTTCTCCCGTTTTTAGCATTCCCATGAACAATATCATGGCCTCTTCAAATACCGTGACCTGAAGTGTGTAGATCACAAACTGGCCTTTTTTCTTTGAATATACCAATTCCGCCTCTTTCAATATCTTTAAGTGAAAAGTGATCGAAGGCTTGGAAATATCAAAGTGCTCCGCGATCTCCCCTGCCGACATACTCCCTTTCTTGAGGAGCACCAGTATCTTACGACGGGTATCGTCCGAAAGCGCGGTAAAGACTTTATTCAAATTTGCCATACGGCCTCCTTTAGTTATTTAGATAATAATCTAATTATTTAAAGATGTCAAGGATTTTTTGATAAAATAAAAAAGGGACGGTCACGCCGTGCCATTCGTAGCTTTAGCGAAGTATGGACCGGCCCCTGCTTCAATGTTCTAAAATTGTTTTTTATTATGACCGGTCTGAAGGTTTTTTCTACTGATTATTATTGGCTTTTTTATCTTTTATGCTTGATATGATCAACAGGCCATAAAATACAATCGCATTTGATATTATTCCAATCACAAGGCCATCTATGCCAAAAGGACTTTTCATGATAATTTTCCAAATAACAACACCTGTTATACCGGCGATCCCAGCAGCAATAAAATGAGAGAATTTAACCTTTAATCCCAAAATAGCTGACACCAAGGGTATTAGAATAATGGGTGACCAAAAATTATATGCATAAATTAGAATATCCAATATACTCTTAATTTTTATTGCAAAAATTACTGAAATAGCCCCAACCAATATATTAATCAAACGTACAGACAGCATCTCCGTTTTTATAGTCATTCTTCTTTTTCTTAAAGGTGTAATAATATCGTGAATGAATGAAACGGAAGCCGCGTTAAGAAAAGAATCTGCTGAAGACATAACAATTGAGATAATACCTGCCACCACAATTCCGCGAATGCCTATAGGTAATACTTGCTGAATCACATATGGCAAGGATAAATTAGGATCAAGTTCGGGATTTAGTGTCAAAGCAACCAATCCGATAAGTCCTGTTATTGCAAAAAACGGTATGGAGAAAATACCACTCCACAGAGTTCCTTTGCGAGTATGATTTTTATTTTTGGCTAAAAATAATCTCTGTACATACGGTGGAACAAGGGTTTCGCCCAATAAAAAGGTTAGAAAAAGTGAAACGAAAACGATTATAGTTTCGTAACCTCCCGGAAAAGCAAAATGAGTTACAGGAACAGCAGCTTGGATTTCAGTAAATCCACCTATCTTTATGATTCCAAATACCAAGGTTAATGGAATACCAACCGAAAGAACAATAAATTGAATTATATCAGTGTAAACTACTGAGCGCATTCCCCCAACAGTTGAATATATAAATACAATACCAAAGCCAATAAAAATCCCATAAATTTGCGGTATGTTCAAGAAAACGTTAAAAATATAGCCAATAGAGCCAATTTGAGCTCCTAAAATTCCAGCACAAACAATGACAGAAAAAAATCCGGTAATAACTTTAGAAATTTTTCCATAATGTTTTTCCATTATATCACCGACAGAAATGGCTGTTTTGTAATTGTCCATGTGGGGAGCAATAAACTTTGCAACCAATATTTCTTTTAGACTAAAACCCCAAAGGGCAAAAATATTAACTATTCCAAAAAGAAACACTTTTTCAGCATTTCCCATAGAAAAGCCACCACCAATAAATGAGGCGGAAAGAGTTGCAAAAATAATAAACGAACCAAAAGAACGTCCAGCTACCGAAAATTGAGAAAGATCTTTTACTTTTCTACCTGCAAAAAGTCCAACAACTAAAATAATTAAGAGATAAGAAATTACAATTATATTATCCATACATTCTCCCTAATAAATAGTTCTTATATACTAACAATGCTCATCTTGATTATAATTTTCCCCTCTCCACCCCAGATACAAGTTCCTGAATTGATGTAAAGACCTCGGCAAAAATCATGTCGTTTTCATTAAAGCAAAATGATCGTGACCACTAGAATACAATGTTGGTATGAATATAAGGGAAGATTTCATAATTGACAAGGCTTCGCTACCTTCCTTGCTACCACCTTCGGCAAGCCTTCGCTGGTCAAGAAAGCTACGCAGGACAAGCGAAGTTAATTGTCAATTGTCCTTTCTCAATTATCAATTGATAGCTTGCTCCCGACCATTCGGCTTCCTCTTCCCGATTACCAAGCCCAAAACAAGTATTATTTTACTAAAACCGGATTTACCGAGCGATAATTAGGTATGTAGGGTTTTCCTGAGTTTATCATAGAGCAAATTATTTTAAGAAGCTTGTTTCCGACA
>JAYEJI010000055.1:0-16188 GCA_034660515.1 Fidelibacterota bacterium | reverse complement strand
TAGCTATGTTATAAGCTTTTTCCTGAATCATATTTTCCAATGATTCATGTTCTGGAATAAAACCGTAAATGAATTTCATATTGAGAGCATTGGCTGTTTGCTTTAACACCTTAATAGAAACTGTTCCGTTTTTTTCTCTTTCTTCAATTTCTTTCATGCTTTGAGGCGTAATGTTCATTCTGTTGCCCAGTTGCCTTAGTGACATATTAAGTGCTTTTCTAATGGAAAACACCCAACCGGAGTGTGGAATGATCAGGTTTTGTGATTTTCTTAATACACTTATGTTATTATCCACTTGATCTAAAATTAGTTTTTGTGCTTTCATCAGGCTATCTCCTTAAATGTTTACCTAATATTAAGGCAATAGCCTTAATAATGCAAGAAATATTTAAGGGTATGACCTTAATAACAACATAAAAGATATTCTACTGTAAGAAAATATTTTCGTTCTCCTTTTGAACCACGCTGTGGTTCTTTGCCTGGTAGCGTTACACACCCCGGATAAAATCCGGTGTGATGCTTTTCGATCCCTTTGGGATCATAAGATTATTTTCGTTTTTCGAATTCATTAAAAGATACGAAAAGACGCGATTTGTTTACAAGCTCAACAAATGAAAAGTCTCAATCTGTGATATTTAACACATTTATTTAACATAATAAAAAAGGACCCTGTTAGGGGTCCAACAATATTATAACTTTCTCGTAGCTCTTTCAACAACCCTGACGGGGTTGAACAGGTTTATTTCTTCCTCAACGCTCTCCCGTTCAGCACTCCCGTATGTTCACCGTTCTCAACGGCGATCTTGCCATTGACAAGGACAGTTTGTACACCGCTGGGGTATTGGTGCGGATCACTGTAGGTGGCATTGTCAATAACGGTTTCGGGATCAAAGACCACGATATCGGCAAAATAGCCTTTTTTAATAAAACCGCGTTTGGGAATATCAAAAACGGTCGCCACAAGTCCGCTCATTTTATACACAGCGGTAGGCAGATCGAAGATCTTTTCTTCCCGGCAGTATTTGCCCAAAACGCGTGCTGCCGAGCCGTAGGCCCGGGGGTGTTGTTTGCCCTCGCCTAACTTACCGTAAGGGGCGTAAGCGGAAGCATCGGCACCGATCATGACGAAATCTTGCTTGAGTACCTTCTTAAGGTTTTCCTCATCCATGGCAAAACCGATCATATCGGCATGAATGTCTTCCAGTAGGACCATCTTGACATATTCCCAACCGCTCAAGCCGGTCTCTTTCATGCCTTCGGCAACGGTCTTGTCGGCCCATTGAGGATTTTTGCAATCGGCGATCAGGAATTTATCTTCCCCGCCGATATTCTTGAACTTACCTTCGGCATAGGTACGGAATTCATCTTCGTTCTTGGGGTCTTTCAAACGGACGGTTACATCAGCATCGTTCCCGGCACGTGCCCAAGTGGGCAAAAAGACGGCTAAACCGGTATTGTAAGCATTATAAGGGTAACGGTCGGCGAAGATCTCAAGCCCTTCTTCACGTGCCGCGATCACATGATCGATGGCGATATGGATATTGGGCCAGTAAGGAGCATTGCAGGCTTTGAAGTGCGAGATCTGTACCTGTGCACCGCTTTCGCGACCGATACGAATAGCTTCGTCCGTAGCTTCCACGAGATATTTATCTTCATTGCGCATGTGCGAGACATACGGAACATTATGTTTAGCCAGAACGATTGAAAGATCGATCAATTCTTCCGTAGATGTAAATGAGCCGGGTGTGTATTCCAGTCCGGTGCTCATACCCCAGACACCTTGCTTGATCTGTGTTTCCAATAATGCTTTCATTTCCGCCATTTGTTCTTCACTGGCTTCGGCATTGATATTTCCCATCACATAGCGGCGAATATTGCCTTGTCCGACCAGACAGGCCTGATTGATACCCATTCCACCTGCTTCAAGCGCATCGCAATAGCTTTTATAATCTTCATAAGCATTTTTTGAGGACCACATGCTCTTATCGCCGGCTTTCTGTGGAAAAGGGGAGTAGCCGCAATTGCCGGTGACTTCGCTGGTGACACCCTGACGGACCTTGGATTCACCACGGGGATTGATCATTAATTTTGTATCGGTATGAGAATGCGCATCAATAAAACCCGGTGATACGATTTTTCCTGTCGCATCAATACGGACATTGGCTTCTTTTCCGGATAGATCACCCACAGCAACTATTTTGTCCGCAATAATACCAACATCGGCTTTTTTGCCGGCTTCCCCGGAACCGTCAATAACCGTTCCACCCGATATGATCACATCATAAAAATTTGTACATCCGGTTATCGTTAACATGAACATGATAATTATCCCTATAAAAATAATATTGCGTTTCATTTTGGCCTCATCGTGTATTTATTGGTGATAAAACATACGAAAATCTATGATGTTTATCAATATAAGAATATTGTGTCATTTCGACCGAACGAGGAACGAATGAGTGGAGAAATCTCAAACACTAATAAAACTGTCATCCTGAACGTAGTGCCTGCCGGGCATAGCTCGAAGAGCGAAGACTGGAAGGATCTATTCATGATTTTAAATTGTGTTACATAAATATAGATCTTTCGACTTCGTTCGTTTTATAACGGACTCCGCTCAAGATGACAGGCTTTGTTGTTTTAATATTTTACTGTATTGTGATTGACATAGAGATCTCCCTAGGGACTCCACCAGCTGGCGGACAGGATGACGTGAAGGATTACGGCTTCTTAGCTTCCACGCTTCTTTTGAAAAAAATGTTGAAGAATTAAACTACACTTCTCCTCATAAACTCCCGAAATAATCTTAACGCGATGGTTAAGACGCGGGTCTTCACAAAGATGGTAAAGTGAGTCACAGGCACCGGCTTTGGGGTCGGCGGTGGCATATACGCAGGTATCCAATCGGGCATGAACAAGTGCTCCCGCACACATGGGACAAGGCTCTAAGGTAACATAAAGCGTACAGCCTTCAAGTCGTTTTTCCCCCAACGTATTACAAGCAGATGTGATCGCGATCATTTCCGCGTGCGCGGTAGGATCTTTAAGAGTTTCGACCTGGTTATATCCCCGGGCAATAATGACATTGTCTTTTATAATAATGGCACCAACGGGAACTTCATCCTGCTTAAGGGCTTTTTCAGCTTCGGCATAAGCTTTTTTCATCCAGTATTCATGGTTGAAGGGATTCATGATGTTCTGCATCTAGGCCTCCTTCGCTTTCACGATGATCACCCGGTCGTCCTGTTGAAAATCTTTAACGATCGTTTGCTCATATTTTGAAAATATATTTTTTAATGAAGCCGTCTGGGCATTACCCCCATATTCAAGCAGAGCGACTCCAGCGGTGCTCAACCATTTCGGGAAAGTTACAGCAAAATATCGATAAAAGGATAGTCCGTCATCTTTATCGGACAAAGCCATATGAGGTTCATAAAATGAAACATTTTCATTCAGTGTGCCCATTTCGTCCTGAGCAATATAGGGTGGATTGCTGACGATCATGTGAAAGGGTGTTTCGATCTTGAAATCCCGAATATCCTGATGTACGACCTGAACTCGTTTTTCAAGATTATAGAAATTAACATTCCGTTTCAGGATCTTGACAGCCTCATCCGATTTTTCAATTGCTGTGATCTTTGCCTGAGGAATATGCATGGCTAAAGCAATGGCGATACATCCTGACCCGGATCCGATATCAAGTATTCTCAATTCGGGAGGTGGAATAAAGGAGGGGGTATCATCCTCTCCCTCGTTATTTTCCTCTTGTTTTTTGGTAATTTCAATCGGTTCAAGTGTTTTTATAATGCCGGGTGCCAGCTTGATGCTTTCTTCGATCAATCGTTCCGTTTCGGGACGTGGAATAAGCACATGCTCGTTCAGAGCCAGTTTCAAACCGTAGAATTCGCAACTTTCTACAACCTGCTGGACCGGTTGTTTAACAGCACATTTTAGGAGCATAGGACGAAAAGTTTTGAGCTCATTCTCACTCATGGGCCGGTCAAATTGCAAATACAGATCCATTCGCGAACAGGAAAGCGTATCACACAAGAGCCATTCCACAACGGTTTTGGCGTCTTCGATACCTTTCTCTTTAAGGTAGTTCGCGGACCAGTTCAGAATGCTCATCACGGTCCATGTCTCTGTTCTTGTCATTAGAGATTTTTTAGTTTTTCTATATTATCGGCGAGTTTTAATTGCTCGATGACCTCAAAAAGGTCACCATCCATTACAGCTTGCAGCTGGTGCGTTGTAAAATTGATACGATGATCGGTAATACGCATTTGCGGAAAATTGTAAGTTCTGATCTTGGCTGAACGGTCACCGGTAGAAACCTGTGATCGACGCTCGGCCGCCATTTTAGAATTTTGTTCATCAATACTGTGCTGAAGAAGACGACTATAGAGAATTTTTAATGCTTTTTCTTTGTTTTTATGCTGTGAACGCTCATCCTGGCAGGCAACGACCACACCGGAAGGGATATGAGTGATCCGGATGGCAGAATCGGTCTTATTTACATGCTGTCCACCGGCACCGCTGGCCCGGTAGGTATCAATACGCAGATCGGCATCGGCGATCTCGATATCCACTTTTTCGGCTTCAGGCAAAACCGCTACGGTCGCGGCCGATGTATGGATCCGTCCCGAACTTTCAGTTGCGGGTACACGTTGAACGCGATGAACGCCGGATTCATATTTCAACTGACCGTAAGCACCGTCACCTTTGATGGAAATGGAAATTTCTTTAATACCGCCCAGTCCGATAAATGAAGCACTTAATTCTTCAATTTTCCAATTCTGGCGTTCGGCATATCGCACATACATACGATAGATATCATGTGCAAAAAGTGCCGCTTCATCGCCACCGGTTCCTGCCCGGACTTCCACGATGGTATTCTTATCATCGTTCGGGTCAGCCGGGATCAGAAGGAATTTAATCGCTTCTTCCATGCGTGCCCGCTGTTCTTTCAAGTCATCCAGTTCTTCTTTGACCAGCTCTTTCAGTTCATCATCATTTCCACGCAGAACCCCTTCGTCATCTTCTATATGCGCCAACAAAGCCGCATACTCTTTATGGATTTCCATGATGGGTTCCAGATGCTTACGCTCTTGAGATAAGTTTTTGAATTTTTTCTGGTCCTGAAATGTTGCCGGGTCGGATAATTTCGCGATCACTGCATCATAACGTTCTTTTATTTGTTCAAGTTTATCTAACATGTTAAACTCCTGTTGACTTATTCCATGGCTTCAGCCACGAATTGACCGCCTTTGTATTTTTCCCATTCATCACCGAAACCTGTTTTCAGGGCTTCAACGGCACATTCGATCATACTGTCGTCCGGTTCCTTGGTTGTGATACGCTGTAGCCAAAGTCCCGGTTTGGCCATCCAGGAAATAAACCATTTATCCAGGTTTTTGCTGGAGAATTTCAAGACCTCATAGCCGATCCCCATCACAAAAGGAATGAGGGGAATATGATATAAGAGGCGCATTTGTATAGTCAGAGAAGTATCAAACAAATACATGACCAAAGCATCAACGATAGCATAAATAATAATAACATTGATCATAGAGATAAAAAGAAATGAAGTTCCGCATCGAGGATGAAAACGGGAATGTTTTTTAATATTTTCAACGGTCAATTCTTCACCGGATTCAAAAGCATAAATGGTTTTATGTTCTGCACCGTGATATGAGAAAAGGCGCTTAATATCTTTCAACAGCGAGATGATCATTAAATAAAGCAGAAAAAAGATAATACGAAAAGCACCGGCCGAAAGATTGAACCAGCCCGCGCTGTCCTGTAAACCGAAGAGTTTTTCAGTGATCCACATTGGAGCGAGGAGGAACATCACGATCGCAAGTCCAAAGGCAAAGATCGTGCTCAAAAAGCCTCCGACCTTTGACCAAAAGCCCGCTTCTTTCTTGCTTTCTTCAGGGTAGGCAATATCAGCGGAAAAATTTAAAGTTTCCATACCGATCTTTATGGATTCGACCATGGAAATAACGCCGCGCATGATGGGCCAGCCGTAGAATTTCTTTTTCTTTGCCAGAGATGTAAATTCTTTACGTTCGGTGATGATCTCACCTTCGGGGTTGCGTACAGCGGTCGCATAAGCTTTGGGGGTACGCATCATCACACCTTCCATGACGGCCTGTCCGCCGACAAGAATGGTTTTTTTGTTTTCTTTTTGTTTACTCATGGTGATCTTCTTTGTTAAAACTTTATAAATAATAAAAATCATCCCGGAATGCAGGATGATCTAAATATTTTAAACATAAAAAAGCTACTGGTCTTTTTTGAGGCCGTATTTTTTGTTGAATTTTTCAATTCGGCCGGCCGTATCGAGTAATTTTTGTTTACCCGTAAAGAAAGGATGGCAGGCAGAGCAAATTTCGACTTTAAGGTCACCGGCGGTTGAGCGTGTTTTAAAGCTATTGCCGCATGCACAGGTAACAGTTACTTCGTCGTACTTGGGATGAATTCCACTTTTCATTTTTTTACTCCTAAAACAATCATATCAAAGCCGTGTATTATACGATTGAATTTTCGTTTAGTCAAGAAAATTAATTCGTAACTCATGACTCATAACTTGTGACTCGTACGTTACTCGTTTTTTGTTATTTGTTGCAATAAAACATCTGTGTAATCTGCGCTTGCCGGGCGTAGCCACATAGTGGCGAAGACTGGAAATCTGTGGTTTAAATTCTATTTTCCGGAATACGATATTCCCAATGCGGTCATCGTTGTAAAATTTGCGTAATGGTAAAGGCCCAAACTGATCTCAAGTTGATCGATTTTGTATTTTCCACCCAGTGCCAGTCCGCTGATGATACTGTCCAGCCCGAAAGTATTGCTGGCAAGATTCAATCGGGCAAGATCAAAACCGCTCATGATCCGAAAATTTTCACCGGCTTTGATATAAAAACCCAAGGTAAATTTTTCTATAAAGTAACGGGCTGCCGTATCAAAAATGAATTCCGATGTTTCGCTATCATAGAATGAGTCTGGATCCCAGTCATCACCATACCAGCGAAAATCAATATTCAATCGCAAAGGCAAATATTCCAGTTCATGCGAGAAAGATGTACGCCAGGTATTATCAAGTCCGTTGGTCGCACCACTGAATGCCAGGACATTGTCCCGTTTCCCAAAAGTATAGGATAATCCATAACGCAGATAAGTATAGGTTTCCCGGGATTCATTGATCCGGTCACCTTGAATGACAAGTTGGGCTCCCGCGGAAAAATGATCGGACATGCGATAGCCATAGCCGATAAAATACTGATATTGAGCGGCAGTGAATTCACCTTCGAGGGTACCGTTGATATCCCGTTGGTCAAATGAACCGTAATTCTCAAAATTTAATCCGCTTGTCACAACATGTCCATCCGCAACACGATAATGACCTGAAAGTTCGGAAATAAAGATCCCCATGCCGGGTAAAAAGGCTTCGTTCACCGTGATCGACCAAGGTGTGTTGTAGGGGTTTAAAGCCGGGTTAAGCCAATAGGCGTTTGAGACATCGGCTACAGCACCACCCGAATGGGCCATGCCCCAATAGGCAGGCGAGGCAAAATTACTCATTTGAGTCGGAAGAGCGGCCATTAAAGGGTAGCCAAAGATGAAAAGAAGAAAAACAATCACCGCTTTTTTCCAGAACTTAATTTTCAATATTTTTTCCTTCCGTTGACAATGAGTCGTTTTCAAGCTCTTCTTGTTCCCATTTTTTTAATAAATATCTGCGTCTGGTCTTTGTTAAGATAAAGCCAATAATAAGTAAAATCGGTGAAAGTATCCAGATAAGATTATTTTGATCCAGTAAAATATAAAACCGGTACCGGTCTTTTGTTTTTTCCCGCCAGTGTTTTTCAAATTTATCGGGATCCATCAGGAAGGCGTTTTTGAAGCCTTTTTCAAAATTTTGATACTCTTTGGAGAACAGTAAACATTTTCCGACCAATTCAACCCCGAAATAATTGATGAGATAATCGACCATGGCAACACTTTGAGCATACGCGATCTCGGCTTTGCCCCGGTTTATTTGCATAAGATATTCGATCTCATGAGCCCACATTAGATCCTGCCGCCAGAAAGCCCGGCTGACAAGAATTCGTTTATGCAGATCGAACTGCCCGGCCTCATATTGGGCAAATCCTTCATTAAACCAGACAGGCAGGGGAATCCCGCTTACTGCAAGATGAGCCGTCTCATGAAGCAGTGTTTTCTGAAAGTCATTTAAATTTTGCCTGCTGAACGAAGGACTTTTTACCAGCATTTTATCATCGGAAGCCAAACCGACACTCCAAACGGGTGAGGATGTCCCGGAATATTGCCGATAGATATCCTTGTTATCGGCGATGTAAATATGAATGGGATTTATATCAAGCTTATATTGGTCTCTTAATCGCAGTTGCTGCTTTTGAACTATCTCAAGACTTATCTGAGCGATCCTGGCATCTTTTTCCGCATAATAAACATGAATATTGTCCATTTCCAGCTGTTTATCCGGTACAGCGAACAACAAAGAAAATAATAAAATGATAAAATAAAAGTTCTTGATCTTCAATTGTCAATTGTCCTTTGTCTGCCTTGCCGCCCCGAAATTTCGGGGTAGCGTAGGCAGGTCAACTATCAATTGTTGTATGGACCGGGACACAGGGACCTTAAACGACAAGCATCGCATTTTGGCCGGCGTGCTATGCAAATAGATCGTCCATGCTTGATAAGTTGATGGTTCCATGGGATCCAGGTTTCTTCCGGTAGGGTTTTCATCAGGGAAAATTCCACTTTTTCAGGATCTTTTTCGCTTGTTAAGCCAAGATGGCGGGAGATCCTTCCCACATGTGTATCCACCACGATAGCAGGAACATGAAAGATATGATTCAGGATCACATTGGCAGTTTTTCTTCCTACACCGGCAAGAGAGGTCAGTTTTTCAAGCGTTCCCGGGATCTCTCCATTGAATTTCTTGACAATATCCCGGCAGCAAGCAATAATATTGTTCGATTTATTATTGAAAAAACCTGTAGAACGAATATGTTTGATCAGCTCATTGCGATCGGCTCCGGCCATATCAGTGACCGTTGGATATCGTCTAAAAAGACCGGGTGTGACCATATTAACACGCTTATCGGTACATTGTGCCGACAAAATTGTTGCCACCAATAACTGATAGGCATCCTCGTGTTCCAGTTCACAGCGTACATCGGGGTACATGATCTCCAGTTCAGCGATGATCTCCAAGGCGCGTGATTTTTTTTGAGCAAGCGTTTCCATGTCCTAACTTACAAAGTCAGGATGATAAATGCATGAGAATTTTTGCTCTCCCCAATGGGGATAGGTATTTACTTAAGCGAGTATTTTGTACTGTTTGCTACTTTTGTCACTTCAAGTTTATCTTCACGAAGTAACCAACCCAAAGCCATCATAAGATCGTTGTTCTTTGCGTTAAGTGCTTTAAGCAATGCGCTTGCCGTCATTGCGCCGTTTTTATCTAATTTTTTCCATACTTTACCTGCTAATGTACCAATATTCATGGTTTTCTCCCGATATTTTAAGGTTTCTGATTAGTGCTGGGGGGAATATACAAGTATAAAGACAAAAGTACAAAGGCAAAAGTATAAAGTAGGGGCTCGATATGTCGAGCCCGTTTCATTTGCGAATAGAGTGTTAAAGTGATGGTGAGGGGAGTGTTGGAGAGCAATTGACAATTGACAAGGGATAATTAAACTCAATCAAATATTGTCATTTCGACCGAAACGCAGTAAAGTGGAGAAATCTCAAACCCTTATATGTTTTTACTGGATTTTGAGATTTTTCCACTCTATCCTCTTTCGATGAAGCAATAGAGGACTCCAGTCAAGAGTATACAAAATAAGATAAAAAATCAAAGTAAATAAAAAGGGCTCGACATTCTACTTCGCTAAAGCTTCGTAGAATAAATTCTGAGCCCCTACATTTATGTAAACCAGTTACTAGTTTCTCTTGACCTCCGAAGCTTTAGCGTAGGAGGTAGTCACCAGTCACTATCTTACGATTCATCATCCACAGCATATAACGCTTCGATCTGCTTAGCATAGTGTTCTTCAACTTTTCTACGGCGGACCTTTAAACTCGGAGTGAGTTCTTCGTTCTCGATCGTAAAAGGATCACCAATTAGCAGGATCTTCTTGGATTTTTCGTAACGGGCAAGTTGGTCCTGGAATTCTTCCAATTCACTCTCAAAGAGTGCATAGACTTCCTGATTACCCAAAAGGGCGTAATAGTTTGAATAAACAATGGCGTGTTCCTGTGCCCATGTTTCCAATTCCTCTCTGGTAGGTACGATCAAAGCAATAGGATATTTACGACGATCACCCACGATCACGACCTGTTCAATATACTTGGATTCAAGCATCTTGTTTTCAATGGGAGCCGGTGCAATATTTTTACCGGCTGCCGTTACAATGATATTCTTTTTACGATCGGTGATCTTGAGATAGCCATCTTCATCGATCATACCGATATCACCGGTATGGAACCAGCCGTTCTCATCAATAGCTTCTTTGGTTTCAACAGGATTCTTATAATATCCCTGCATCACACAGAGACCTCGGATAAGAATTTCGCCGTCGGTTGCTATCATGCATTCCACATCAAGGATGGGAAGTCCTACCTTGCCGAATTTGATCCCGCCCGGAGGTGTTACGTGGGTAACGGGAGTTGTTTCCGTTAGTCCAAATCCTTCAAGGATATTGATACCTGCAGCAGAGAAAAAGTAACCTATATGTTCCGCAAGAGGCGCACCACCGGAAACGGCGTAAATGAATTCACCACCCAAGGCTTTATTGATTTTATTCAATACCAATGCCTTTGCAATAGGATAGGAGAAAGCATATTTACCGCGTGGCCGTTTTTCAAAGACCAGATATTTTCTTGCAGTTGCTTCACCAACTTTTTTGGCCCAGGCAAAGATCTTTTTCTTTAAGGGAGAGGCAGTTGCAACACCGTTATGGATCTTAGCATAGACTTTTTCAAAGATACGCGGAACAGAGAACATGTACTGAGGTTTGACCTCTTTCAGGTTGTCCGCGATTTTATCAAGGCTTTCCGCAAAATAAACACCGGTACCTGCAAAATAGGAACCATGCGATACAACGCGTTCAAAAGAATGACTAAGAGGAAGGAATGACAAAAAGCGAACATTGGAAGGGATCTTTACCCGTTCCATTGCGGATTGGGCATTCGAAGAGATATTGAACTGAGAAAGCATGACACCTTTGGGATTTCCGGTTGTACCTGAAGTATAGATCAGGGTCCAGAGATCGTCTTTTTTGATCTTCTTGCCGAATGATTCCAGGCTCTGTTTGCTTTTGGCTTTGGCCTCTTCACCTTTTTTCAAAAGCTCGGAATATGAAAGGATCCAGTCCTCATCATCCAGTCCTTCTTCAAGGCAAACCGCATACTTTAATTCCGGAATGTCTTTTTTGATCTCTTTGATCTTGTCCAATTGAACTTTATCTGAAACAAAGACACCTGAGGCGCCTGAATTTCCCATAATATATTGGACCTGATTTGCCGGTAAGGTTGGATAGACCGCGACTGAAGGTGTGCCCAAGTGAGCACAGGCTATATCAGTCATGGTCCATTCTTTACAGTTTTCCGATAGGATCGCAAAACGATCACCGTACTTATAGCCCAATGAATTTAATCCCAAAGCGATCTTTTCAATAATGTCGCGGATCTCATTGAAGGTATAGGTTTTCCATTCACCCTCCTTCTTTTCACCGTAACGGACCAAATCCCCGTATTTTTCGCATGAATATGCGAACATCTCCGGGATGGTCTCCAAATAGTTCAAGTGCAGTTTCATAATTTCTCCTGTGTATTGGATTTTAATTATTATAAAGTTCTTCGATCTCGAGATCATATCTATTAATGATCTCATTTCGTTTGATCTTCATGCTTGCTGTCAATTCCCCGGTCTCGATCGTAAAGGGCTGAGGTGCTATGAAGAAATATTTGATCTGTTCGTAGCGGGCAAGATCTTCTTGATGTGCATCAAGTTCTTCCCTGAGCAGTTTTTCAACATCTTTGGATTTTGCCATGTTTTCATATGTCTCGAATTCGATCGGCGGGATCTGTTTTTCGCCCCACTTAGCTACAATATCTAAAGACGGGACTACAATTGCAACTAAATATTTACGGCGGTCACCAATGACGACAGCTTGCTCAATATATTTTGATGAGCAAATTTCAGCTTCTACACCGGCGGGTGCAATATTTTTACCACCTGATGTAACGATAAGGTTTTTCTTGCGATCCGTGATCTTTAAATAACCGTCTTCATCTATAAAACCTACATCACCGGTATGGAACCAGCCGTCTTTGTCTATAGTTTCTGCAGTATCAGCCGGGCTTTTGTAATAACCTTGCATAAGGTTTGGCCCACGGAGTAAAATTTCACCGTCTGCGGCGATCGTGGTCTCAAGATCGGGTACGGCTTTTCCAACCGTACCAAATTTTAAATGCTCATTCATATTTGCATGAGTAACAGGGCTCATTTCTGTCAAGCCATAACCTTCCTGGACACGGATACCGGCCATGAGAAAAAATTCACCGATCTCTTTGGCAAGAGGAGCACCGCCACTGACGCAACGAATAAAATCTCCGCCAAATACGGCAGCTATTTTGCTAAATACTAAACGCTTTGCCAATGCATATTTAAAGCCAATAGGTCCAATAGGTGTTTTGTTGAATATTAAATATTTGTTGACTGCTTTGATTCCCACATTCTGTGCCCAATTGAATATTTCCTGTTTGGCTTTTGGTCCTGCCAGCACTTGTTCGATCACAGTGGAATATACCTTTTCCAACAAGCGCGGAACCGTTGTCATATAATGCGGTTTTACTTCTTTAAGATTGTCGGGGACTTTTACAATACTTTCGGCATAATAGATCTCGCCACCGATCCAAAAGCTAAATAAGGACGTAACGCGTTCAAAGCTGTGGCTTAAAGGTAAAAATGAAAGCCAGCGTTTATTGCTTTTAAATTTTGTATGCTCTTGGGTCTGCTGAACATTTGCGGCAACATTGAAATGTGTAAGCATCACACCCTTGGGATCACCTGATGTTCCCGAAGTATAAATAATACTCCAAAGATCTTCCGGTTTAATTTTAGCCGCTATTTCCTGCATGCTTATTTTGGAATCTTTTTTTGCTGCCTTTCCGGCTTTTTTCAGGTCATCCAAAGATATGATCCATTCTTCTTCATGTTTTACATCTTCAAGAAGAATAGCATATTTCAAAAATTTAAGTTTGCTTTTCAAGGAGATCAGTTTTTTAAGCTGTTCCTCATTGCTGACAACAACGACCTTACATTCGGAATGATTGAGAATATAATCGATCTGTTTGGGAATAGAGGTTTGATAAATAGGAACTGAAACAAAATTAAAATGGGAGCAAGTCCAGTCAAAAAATGACCATTCAGGCCGGTTTTCCGATAAGATCCCAACTTTATCTTTTGCTTTTATTCCCAGTGTTTGCAAGCCGAATCCCAGATCGGGAAGCATGTCATAGACTTCCTGATAAGTGTAGCTTTTCCACTCGCCATCAATTTTATAATTGTAGAGCTTTCTGTCCGGGCCTTTGCCCAATGCATCGGAATAAATTCCGGGCATTGTTTTGATGTAATTCAATGAATAGCTGATAATAGACTCCTGCGTATTGGGCTATTAGTTGTTGTAAAGTTTTTCGATCTCTTTACTGTATTTTTCGATGATCGTTTTCCGTTTGATCTTCATGCTGGCCGTCAATTCGCCGGTTTCGATGGCAAACGGTTGCGGTGCAATAAAAAAGTACTTGATCTGTTCGTATCTTGCCAGGTCCTGCTGATGGGCATCAAGCTCTTCTTTAATAAGCTTTTCAACGTCTTTGGACTTAGCAACATCTTCATAGGTAGCTAATTCAATGGGTGGATCTTGCAGTTTACCCCATTTTGCAAATATATCTGCTGTCGGAACCAAAACAGCAACAAGATACTTTCTGCGATCACCTATCACAATAGCCTGATCAATGAATTTCGAGGAACAGATCTCACGTTCAACCGCTGCCGGTGCGATATTCTTTCCGCCTGCTGTCACGATAATATTTTTTTTACGATCTGTGATCTTCAGGAAACCTTCTTCATCAACAAATCCGATATCGCCGGTATGAAACCAACCGTCTTTATCGATGGCTTCCGCCGTTTCTTCGGGATTATTAAAATATTTTTTCATGCGGTTCGGCCCGTTGAGCAGGATCTCGCCGTCTTCAGCGATCTTAGTGATAATATCAGGGAGTGCCTTACCTACCGTGCCCCATTTAATATGATCAACAGTATTAACATGGGTTACGGGACTCATTTCAGTCAGTCCGTAACCTTCAATGATACCGATCCCGGCAGCCATAAGGAACTCACCAACTTCTTCAGACAGAGGAGCACCGCCGCTGACGCACTGAATGAACTCACCGCCAAAAATATTAGCGATCTTGTTAAAGACCAGTCTTTTTGCCAGAGCATATCGGGTGGCAAGTAAGCCTTTGGGTTTTTTATCGAATGAAAGATATTTTGAGACCACATCGTGGCCGACATTCCGCGCCCACCGGAAAATATTCTGCTTGACGGGTGAGCCAAGCGCAACCTGTTCCTGAACGGCTGTATAAACTTTTTCAAGAAGACGGGGAGCAGTGGTCATATATTGCGGTTGTACTTCTTTGAGGTTTTCAGCTATCTTGGCAATGCTTTCAGCAAAATATATTTCTGCACCGATCCAGGTGCTGAATAATGATGTTACACGCTCAAAGCTGTGACTAAGAGGTAAAAAAGACAACCATTTTTTATCCCTTTTAAATCCAAGCGCTGCTTGTGATTGTTGAACATTCGCCGCCATATTGAATTGTGAGATCATGACACCCTTTGGATCTCCCGAGGTGCCGGAAGTATAGATAATACTATAAAGATCTTCAGGATTGATCTTAGTGGCTATTTCCTGCATGGAGGTTTTCGATTCAGCTTTGGCAATATCACCTTTTTTCAAGAATTCATTCCATGAGATGATCCACTTATCATCGAATTTCTCATCATTTAATATCACCATATACTTCAGGTTATTTAAAGCACTTTTTATAGAAATAACTTTTTCCGCTTGCTCTTTTGAACTAACGATCAGAACCTTTACTTCCGCGTGTTTGAGGATAAATTCAATTTGCTTGGGAATACATGTCTGATACACCGGAACTGAGGTCATATTAAAATGAGCACATGCCCAGTCGGTCATATTCCATTCCGGCCGGTTTTCCGATAGAATTCCAACTCTGTCTTTTGGCTTTAACCCAAGGGCCTGAAACCCGAATCCTATACGCTGGATAGTGTCATTGACATCCTGGTAAGTATAGCTTATCCACTTCTCATTCCGTTTGATATTATAGAGCTTACGTTCGATTCCACCCAGTAAGGCATCGGCAAAAATTTCAGGCATTGTTTTAAGATAATCTAATTGGTAATTCATTAGGCTCTCCTGTGTGTGTATCGTATAAAAATACAATATGCATCAAGAAAAGCAAAGGAAAAATGAAGGCGTGAGATGTAAGACGTGAGAGGTAAGGTATAAGACCTTCCGGCTGGCGTCCGAACGTAGAGAAGATCTGCCGGATGGTCGAAAAATTGAAAATATACGTAGGGAACAGGCATGCCTGTTCCGTGCATTGTATTTATATCAAACCGTGAGAACAAAAAAACCAAAAAGAAACATAAAATATATTGACTAATTATCTGTATTGCTGTATAATAGCAGGCTTATTAACTGGGGCTGTAGTTCAACTGGTTAGAGCACCGGCCTGTCACGCCGGAAGTTGCGAGTTCGACTCTCGTCAGTCCCGCTGCCCACGATCCGTCACTAGACGGATCTTTTGCATTATGGGATTTTTTGCGAACGAAAGAGTATAATTCCAATAAAGGCAGCAGGGAATAATCCTCCGTAGCCTTGGCGTAGGAGGATCCCGCCATCAACATCCGCTTCGCGGATGTTTGTTTTTTCTGACGAAAAAACGGGAGGGGGAGAGAGCGCGAGGGAGAGAATAATTGATAATTGACCTGCCTACGCTAAAGCTTCGGTAAGGCAGGCAAAGGACAATTGACAATTAAATTTGAATATTCGAATGCTCAGT
>JAYEJI010000054.1:11181-16259 GCA_034660515.1 Fidelibacterota bacterium | reverse complement strand
GCACCGGATCCCGGTGAAAAATCCGCATCTATCGGTGGGAATATAGCAACCAATGCCGGCGGTATGCGCGCGGTGAAATACGGTGTAACCCGGGATTATATTCGTGAACTTGAGGTCGTACTGGCGAGTGGTGAAATTATCACTGTCGGCGGTAAGATCGTCAAGGATAGTTCAGGCTATAGCTTAAAAGATCTTATGGTCGGTTCTGAAGGAACGCTGGGAATAATAACAAAAGCTGTTTTAAAACTTCTTCCCCTTCCCAAGGTTGCAATTTCTTTACTTGTCCCCTTTCCTGATATTGAAACGGCTATCACGGCTGTCCCAACTATCATAAAATCCAAGGTCATACCAACGGCTATTGAATACATGGAACGCAATGTCATTCTATCCGCAGAAGATTATCTCGGTAAAAAGTTCCCCGATAACTCTGCAGATGCCTATATTCTCCTGACTTTTGACGGAAATACAAAAGCAGAAGTTGAAAAGACCTACGAGCAAGTAGCACATGTCTGTCTGGCTGCCGGTGCAATGGATGTCTTTATTTCCGATACGGACGAACGCAACGAATCCATTTGGTCCGCACGAGGTGCTTTCTTAGAGGCTATTAAAGCCTCCACTTCAGAGATGGATGAATGTGATGTAGTCGTGCCGCGGAACTTCGTTGCCGATTTCATTAACTACACTAAATTCGTTGAAAAAGAACTGGAAATACGTATTGCCAGCTTCGGGCATGCCGGAGATGGCAATCTTCATGTATATGTACTCAAAGATGATATGCCGGATGAACTTTTCGCAAAGAAACTCAATAAAGCTTTTGATATGCTCTATGCCAAAGGCGCTGAACTCGGAGGCCACGTTTCAGGTGAACATGGTATCGGTTTTGCCAAGAAACCCTATCTTGAAAAGATGGCCGGCGAAGTTTATATGGGCTTACTGAAGGGGATAAAAAAGACCTTTGATCCGACGGGTATTATGAATCCGGGGAAAGTTTGCTGATAAGAAACAAGAGACAAGAATCAAGAACCAAGTAAATATTGAAAATATAGCAGTTTAATAAAATTCGTTGGGGGACGAAAATGAATGAACTAGCTCAAAGGTTGTTTGATTTTAGCGTTAGATCACTAAAATTGACTTCCAACCTTCCAAACACACCGGAATTTAAAGTTATAAGACACCAATTAGCCAAGAGTGCTACATCTAGTGGTGTTAACTATGAAGAATCACAGGCTGGTTCATCAAAGGCTGATTTCACAAATAAGATTAGAATTTCTCTGAGAGAAATGAGAGAGTCTAATTATTGGTTACGGATAATTAAATCAATCACAAAAAAAACCAAGCAACTCAAAAGAATTAGACTCATTGATCGAAGAATCAACACAATTAAGAAAAATCTTAGGAAGTATATTGAACAAAATGATTAATAATTAAACTCATTTCTTATTACTTGTTTCTTCTCTTGTCTCTTGGTTATTGTCTCCTGAATCTTCAGTTGTCTCTTATCTGATTTTATTCAGTTCAGTATTCACCGTAAACCTAATTTCTCTGCCCGGCATAGGGAGGTCTTTCAAGATACTGTACGAAACATTGAATAGATTCTTTATTTCGAAGATACCATGTACCTTGAACATCCCTGTATTCAAAGTATAGGCCAGGGACATATTATTTAAGGTGTATGATGCCAATGCCAGGTCCTCCGTATTGGCAATGTCCGAGTATCTTTTACCCACAATTTGTACGGAATATTTAAAATCCAGGCTTTTATGAGAAGCTCTAAGTCCAATATTTGCATTATGCTTGCCTCTATTAGGCAGATATGTAGCATTTTCGACCCCATTTGTCAGATCCAGAGCTTTCATGTAGGTATAATTCGCAGAAAAATGAATTGCATCATTCATTATACCGATATCAAAATTATTCTCAATTCCATTGATATGCGATTCGGCAATATTTTGCGGACTCCATATCCAATTTTCCGCCTGCCAGATGATCAGATTGGTCAGATTCTCGTTAAAATATGTTATTTCAAATTCGAGAAGGTCATGGTGATATCTTAAGCCAAAGTCCCAATCCCTGCCATACTCGGGCAATAGGTCCGGATTCCCGCTTGTAAAAGCATCTGCGGGCCAAAAAAGGTCGTTAAACGTGGGAACGCGATAGTTATAGGCATAATTGCTTTTCAGAGCAACCTCACCTGAAGGACCAAGATCAACAAGTAGTCCGACTTTTGGAGTCCAGGTATCTTTGAATTCATTATTACCATTGTATCTTATGGAAGGTGTGATCTTGATCTTGGGAACAATAGACGAAGATAATAAAAACATACTCTCTTCCACCACGTAGGCGGCATAGCTTAATCGATCATATACTTGTTCTATACCAAGATTTGTAAATTTATCGTTCCTGATACTGACACCGTAATTCAATACAAGCTGAGGCAGGAATACGGAAGTCATTTGAATCTCGGTACCGGCAGCCTCTGTCAGATAACTGTCATCTGATGGAAAAAAGACTTCAGTGGGATGCTGATTCAAATACCTGTTAAAATCATTGGAATAATAAGTTCTTGCAGTTAATTGATGTTTCAGATCTTTTGTTTTCTTCAAGAGCACAATTCTAAAATCATATTGTTCATCGAACATTCTGGCATGCGGATATGGAAACGATATGGTTCCAGGAGCGCCTCTTTCACTGTTTACATAATTATAATTCAATTTTATTTTAAGGGCATTCGCTTTATCTGAATTTCGATAATTCACACCCGTAAAGATAGTATGCCTTTTAATATCATTATTTACTCTTGTTTGCTCCTCTCCAACTGCGTCTGTGTATGCAAAGTTACTTTTAGAACTTAAATAATGATAACTTGCAAACACACCAAGTTGTTTGTAGGATGCCGAGATATTACTTTGCAGTGAATAGGTTCCGAATGAGGCGAAACTCTGCTTTATTCCCATACTGAACTTCTTTTGTTCATCATGTTCTTTAGTAATGATATGGATTACACCGCCGATAGCATCAGATCCATAGATGGCCGATGAACCTCCTCTTATCACTTCAATTCTTTCAATATGATCCAGAGGGACCAAAGCAAAATCGACCTCTCCGTTCTGAGGGTTATTGATACGCTGTCCATCAACCATTACCAGTACATGGCCCGCAGAAGTTCCTCTTAATGAAACCGTTTTCATATTACCGGCGCCGCCGTAATCACGTATTTGCAGTGAAGGCGTATTATTTAGAATTTCCGTAATATTCCGGGCGCTTGATTCTTCAATCTCTTTATTATCAATAACACTTAATGAAACGGTTGTGTTATTGACTGATACGTTCCTGCGTGTTGCAGTTACGATCACCTGGTCGCCGTAATTAAGAACTTCTGCTTCCATTCGTATAATGATCGACTTGTCTGAAGGTATATCTATCGGATGCTTTTTCGACACATATCCGATCATTTCAACTATAAGCGTATCAGTCATTTCTGTCGGTATTTCAAGTCTGAAATAACCATTATCATCACTTACCGTACCATTCCCGCTCTTACTTAAGTATATGCTTGATCCGGTAATTGCATTCCCATGTTCATCTCTTACATACCCTTTAAGATATGATGCCTGAAGAATGGTAAACGAAAAAACGACAAATAAAAACAAAATTCCTTTCAAACGGTTCAAAATTACCTCCCATGCCCAAAAAGTATCGCAATTAAGCGATATTTAAGCAGTTATTTAATATTTATGATTGATTAATGATCATGTTCAGCCTTTTCGCGAAGCTTATTTAAAACATTTGGGTATTCCGACTTAGGTTCCATCTCTCCCAACACCTTCCCATCCATTAGTTACAGACAGTGGTATATTGTTGAGATCGTCACCATTCACGGCAGCGCGACTGTGCCTGATTTTCACAGGTCTTCCCCATTTTCAAGACTAAAGATAAAAGTATAAAGATTAAAATGCTACTGTTTTCTCATTTTTGTTATGATGGCACCAAGAATAAATTTCAATTCTTTGGATTCTTGAATTAATAAATCTAAACCAGAATCATCATAATCATTTTGATATACTTCTTTTACTGTTCTCAACCAATAATTGCTTTCACGCATTTCTCGTAAAGCAATCCTTATTTTATTTGTAAAATCTGCTCTTGAAGAACCAGCTTGTGCTTCCTCGTAGTTGGCACCACTAGATGTAGCACTCTTGGCTAATTGGTATCTTATAACTTTAAATTCCGGTGTGTTTGGAAAGTTGGAAGTCAATTTTAGCGATCTAACGCTAAAATCAAACAACCTTTGAGCTAGTTTATTCATTTTCGTCCCCCGACGATTTATTATTAAACTATATTACAAAAATATTTACTTGAATCTTGGTTCTTGTCTCTTGAATCTTTCATCTTTAATCTTCCACTTCATACTCTTCTCTTATATCATAGTACTTTATCTCCATACTATATCTTACCCTTGCATATTCACCATTTTCATAGACATTTTTCAATTCATGAGGGTCGTTTTCCAGATCAAAAAGTTCCCAAACGCCGATCTCATAATAATGGATCAGTTTGAATTGCTTATTTCTGATTCCATCATGTTTGGGAACATCATGCCAGGCGGGATAAGCATAATAATGGTAGTACATTGATTGACGCCAAGGTTCATTTTTTTCTTCAAAGATCGTCCGTAATGATTTGCCCTGAACATCTTCAGGGACATCAACACCGGCATAATCAAGAAAAGTTGGAGCGAAATCAAGATTCATAACAAATTTATTATCCACGCGTCCGGCCTTAATCTTTTTGGGATACCTGATCAACAAGGGACTTTTAAATGATTCCTCGTACATAAAACGTTTATCAAACCAGCCATGCTCTCCAAGATAGAATCCCTGATCGGAGGTATAGACGACAATGGTGTTCTTTGCAAGCTTTTTATTATCAAGATAATCCAGAAGTCGTCCAATATTCTCATCAACGGAAACAATACATGCCAGATAATCTTCCATATATCGCTGATATTTCCATTCCTCCAACTCTTTTCCACTTAGATCACTGTTCCGGTATTCTGCATTGACCTGATCATAATAACT
>JAYEJI010000054.1:0-11081 GCA_034660515.1 Fidelibacterota bacterium | reverse complement strand
TATTCTCATCAACGGAAACAATACATGCCAGATAATCTTCCATATATCGCTGATATTTCCATTCCTCCAACTCTTTTCCACTTAGATCACTGTTCCGGTATTCTGCATTGACCTGATCATAATAACTGTCAAATACTTCTTTTTGGGCGGGTGTTAATGCGGAATAAACATTTTCCCAGCTGTCTGTGCCGTCCCAATTCATACTCCGGCCTCCCCCGCTGTTCATTTCACGTTCGCCTTCAAGGAAATGGATCTTCATGTCATAACCGCGGTACATGTTCTTGATTTCCATATCTTGTGCACCGGCTGTTTTTTCTCGTGTTTTATAATCATCGTAAAAATTTTCAGGTAAGGGGAATTTCTTATCTTTGAACAGGCCTATATGGCGTTCTGCCGGCATCCAGTTACGATGAGGTGCCTTATGATGGAACAATAAACAGAACGGTTTGTCTTTATCTCTGTTATCCAGGAATTCCAATGCGAAATCTGTTATCAGATCGGTCGTATAACCCTCATATTTGACCGTGTCGCCGTTTTCGTAGAACAAGGGGTTGTAATACCTGCCTTGACCTTTTAAAACGCGCCAGTTGTCAAATCCTTCCGGAGTGGATTTTAAATGCCACTTTCCGATCACAGCAGTTTGATACCCCGCTTCTTGAAGTAATTTCGGGAAAGTCATCTGATTTGGATTAAACACATCACGATTATCGCGTTTTCCGTTGATATGTCCATATTTACCGGTCAGAAGCACTGCCCGGCTGGGAGCGCAAATTGAATTGGTAACATAAGAATTCTCAAAACGGATACCTTCCGTTGCCAGCCTATCAATATTGGGTGTTTTGATCAAAGAGCTGTCATAAGCGGAAATAGCTTTTTCAGCATGATCATCAGACATAATAAAAATAATATTGGGACGGGTTTCTTTTTGGCAGGACAACATCAACAAAACGATAGATGCCAATAATAAGATCTTCTTCATCTTTTTCCTCATTTACTTATTTTTTATTTGCCCTATAATGTAAGGAACAGGCATGCCTGTTCCCTACAATTTTTCTATTCATTGCTAGTTAAGATTTAAATTTCTTGCGCTGAAACCATTCTACAAGCCGAATGGGCAAAATTCTACTAAGAAAAGCATTCCGGGGTGCATCGCCACCCACAGGATAGCCCGGTTTGGGATCTTTTTGTTTTAAAATGAACAAAACTTTCTTTGCCACTTCTGCGGGAGTTGCTCCTGTCTCGATATTATGATCGCGAATGCCTTTAAATATTTTAGCCGACTCATAATATTCCGATCCTTCAGGAAGAAATGGCTCCTGTTTCAGACCGGTCGCAATATATCCGGGCTCTATCATGACCACTTTTATTCCAAAAGATCTGACTTCCTGTCTTAATGAACGAAAAACACCCTCCAAGGCAAATTTCGATCCGCAATAAACAGGTGTGAATCCAACACCAAAGATCCCCGACATGGATGAGATATTAATGATCGTACCCTTTTTGCGTGCGCGCATACCGGGTAAAATAGCTTTAGTTAGTTGGATAATTCCAAACAGATTGATCTCAAACAGTGATCTTACTTTCTCCATAGGAATTTCTTCAAGAGGTCCGATCTGACTTTGGCCTGCATTATTGATAAGGATATCAATATCGCCAAGCTCCGGGATCAAGGCATCAATACTTTTGGGATCTTGCAGATCCAGAGCAAAGTACTTTACTTCTGAAAGTTTGTTTTTAATAGTTTGGGGATCTCGTGAAGTGCCTAAAACATCAAAGCCTTGCTGTAAAAGCAATTCGGCAATAGATCTGCCTATACCGGATGATGCACCGGTTACCAGTACGCGTTTATGATCCATAATAAATCCTATACGTACGGGCGGGTCTGAACCCGCCCCTCAATCTTAACCTTAACCTTACTACTTAATTTCTTTATAATCGGCGTCTTCAACGTCGGACATATCGATCTTTTTTTGGACGGAAGTATCATTTTCAACATCCGGAGTATCTTGTTTATCTTCCGGTTTTGAATAAGGATTATCATTTATTTTTCGTTTGAAAAATATCGCATAGATCAGGTAAATAAAGATCATAACGAGAATGATCTTGAATAAAAAGCTCATTATGGGGTTCCTGCTTTATAGTATTTTGTTCCCGAGGGAGGTTGTTGTATGTATTTCATGACCTCATCGAGGTCCTCTTTCTTGTTGACAAAATCAATTTCAGTCGTATTAATGATCAGTAAAGGCGAATCATTATAATGAAAGAAAAATTGATTATAGAATTGATTTAATGAATTTATATATTCTCTGTCCATATCCCTTTCGTAATCTCTATCACGAAGATCAATATTTTTCATTAGTCGATCTGTATCCGCCTGTAAATAGATAACCAGATCCGGCTTAGTGATCTCCTTGGACAAGATCGTATAAAGTTGGTCATAAAGATGGAGTTCTTTTTCATCCAGGTTTATGTATGCAAAAAGCCTGTCTTTTGCAAAAATATAGTCGGTAACAATACTGCGATGAAAAACATCGGTCTGTGATACTTCCAGTTGTTGACGATATCGGCTTAAAAGAAAAAACAGCTGGGTTTGAAAAGCGTAACGTTGACGATCGCCATAAAAATCGGATAGAAAAGGGTTTTCTTCAAATTTTTCCATGATCAAACGACTGTTAAGTCGTTGAGATAGTATTTTACCCAGGCTTGTCTTGCCAACACCGATCACACCTTCGATCGCGATATAATATGCGGGACCTGTCATATCTTCTCCAGCTTTGATTTATCCGGACACCGTAAGATATAGTCTGCTATATTTAATGATGTTCCGGGTACTTTATAATTTACATCAATTTCACTCATGGGGAAAAGAATAAATTTTCTTTCCTTAAATCGAGCATGGGGAATGGTTAATTTATCCGTTTCAAGAATGATATCACCATAGAAAATTATATCAATGTCAAGAGTTCGTGGACCCATTGGCCGCGCCGGATCTCGCTGTCTGAAAAAACGTGTTTCGATCTCAGAAGTATAAGCAAGAATTTCAAATGGATCCAGATCACTATGATATTTTACTACGGCATTAATAAATTCAGGTTGTTCCGTATCATAAAGTGGGGCTGTTCGCCATAATGCACTTTGTTTAACGAATTCTATATGCGGATTGCTTGCCACTTCTTTGATAGCCCTGGTAACCAAATGCCCTGAATCTCCAAGATTAGATCCAAAACCAAGATATAGTGGTTTAAAATTCATTTTACTCATTATAAAATTTATATAGATTCATTTTCATTTGCATAATGTTTTTTGGTCTAAATGTTGAAACGTTGAACTGTTGAAAAATGCTTTACTTAAGTGATCTACTTAATGAATTTAATTTGCTTGATATCATTCCAACTTTTTTCCTAATTTTCTTTAATTCATCTTTGATTATATATTTCCTGTCATATGCTACATAAGCATGACTCAATACTTCCATTAAACTTCCATACGATATTTGCAAATAACGCGAAAAATCTTTCTTTGAAAATCTGGAACTACCTTCAGCAATATTTGCAGCAACAGAAACTGAAGCTCTTTGAATCTGACTTAAAAGGCCAAATCTCTCTTTAAAAGGAAAATTGTCCGTCAACTCATAGATCTCAGTAATAAAATCTCTCGCATCATTCCATACAATTAACTTTTCAAAACTAAATAAATACTCTTTATTTTCCATTTCGCCCACCTCTAATTTTTATTTATCGTCCCTTAACTTTTAAACTCCTCCCTTTCTTCAACTCTTTTCAACATTTCAACGATTCAATGATTAATTATTTTGTCGATACAATATCCAGTCTTAAACTTTCAGCTTCTATCAAAAGTTCAGGTTTGATCTTAATACTTTCCATTTCTCCCGGAGCAAGATGGCGTTTTCTTATTTCTTTTATAACTTCATCATCAATACGCAGTACGATCTTAGCATTATTGTAAACGCGATTGACCCGGAAATATAATTCAAGTTCTATTTTGCAATTTTGAAGACGGATCTCCTGAGGCACAATATAAGATATTCCATTTCCGGCAAGAGAACAAATCCCATTTCCGGATATAATAGTTCCCTTTGTAAATTCAGCGGCAAAATAACCGGCTTTTTGACTTTCAATTGTAACATAGTCCACCAGGTCATGAACATGAGCAACATTTCCACAGGCAAATATCCCGGGGATGGAAGTTTCCATAACCTCGTTTACTCTGGGTCCTTTTGTTCGCTTATCCATGATAACGTTTGCAGCAAAAGGTAATTCGATTTCAGGAAGTAAACCAACCGATAATAGTAAGGTATCGCACTTATAATTCTTTTCTGTTCCGGAGATGGGATTAAACTTCTCATCTACCTCAGAGATATCAACAGATTCAATACGATCCCTACCATAAATATTCGTTACGGTATGCTTTAATAATAAGGGGATTTGATAATCATCAAGGCATTGAACAATATTTCGGGTCAATCCGCTTGAATAGGGCATTAATTCTGCTACTGCCAATACTTTTGCACCCTCAAGGGTCATGCGGCGAGCCATGATAAGGCCAATATCTCCCGAACCCAGGATCACAACCTTTTTACCCACCATGTAGCCTTCAATATTAACAAGTTTCTGTGCTGTTCCGGCTGTCATAATCCCGGCTGGCCGCGTACCCGGTATGGCCAATGCTCCGCGAGTCCTTTCACGACATCCCATAGTTAATACAATAGCTTTGGCATGAAGTTTTTGGTAACCTTCATTTGGATTTAGAGTATGAACATTTCTTTTTTTATCAATTTCCAAGACCATTGTATCCATTTTTATTTCAATATCGCTTTCGCTTACTTTATCAATAAATCTCTGAGCATATTCCGGACCGGTCAGATCTTCTTTAAAAATATGCAATCCAAATCCGTTATGGATACACTGGTGTAAAATACCTCCCAATTCAAGATCACGTTCAATAATGCAAACGCTTTTAGCGCCATTCTCTTTGGCAGAAAGAGCTGCGGCCAATCCTGCAGGGCCGCCACCGATACAAATGACATCATATTGCTTCATTTGAGGCTCTCCCCTTTAGTTTTCCCAAATATAATTCTTGATTCAGATGAATCTTTAAGTATTTGTTCCTTGGGGATTTTCAATTCACGGGATAGGATATCAATGATACGCGGAGCGCAGAAACCACCCTGACAACGACCGCCGCCACTTCGGGTGCGCCGCTTCACCGCATCAAGTGTATGTGCACCGGCATTCCGGTGAATGCAATCTACGATCTCAGCTTCAGTTACACCTTCACAACGGCAGATAATTCGACCATATTGAGGATTTTCCTTTACAAGAGCCGCTTTTTCTTCATAAGAAAGCGTATGAAAACGAACAATTTTTCTACGGCCGGATTTGTAATTGTCTTTATTTTTAAGTTTTATATACTTTTTTACCAGATCTGTTACATATTCTGCAATGGCCGGTGCGGCACTGAGTCCGGGTGATTTTATTCCGGCAACATCAATGAAACCCGGAGCTTCATCGTAATCCTGAATAATAAAATCTCCCGTAGAAGGTTCAGCTCTCATACCTGAGAATGTAGTGATCACCTGATCTTTCGCCAATGCAGGCAGACTTTTTAACGATGAGTCCCAAACCTCATCCAATCCTCTTTGCGTAGTCTCCACAGCTTCAGGGTCATTGACATCTTCAGCATTGGGACCGATAATGATATTTTCATGAGCTGTCGGTGCTATCAACACGCCTTTACTTAAATCTGTCGGACATTGAAAGATTATATGATTTACGCTGTCTCCTGCATATTTATCGAGCAAGAAGTATTCACCACGGCGAGCTTGTAATTTGAATGTAGCTTGCAAAACCATATTATGAATTTCATCTCCAAATGCACCAGCCGCGTTAATAACGATCTTCGTTTCCAACTCATTATCAGGCGTTTGCAATATATAGTTGACCGATTTATTCTTTATACTCAGGAGTGGTGTTTCAAGCATCAGCTTCGCTCCATTGTCCATAGCATGCTCCATGAAAGCGATACTCAGTTCATATGGACTAACTACGCCGGAAGTTGCTGCATAAAGTGCAGCTTTGACCTCGGGATTTAAATTTGGCTCATCTAAGAGTAATTCATCCCTTGATAAAATTCTTATATCAGGTATATCGTTCTTTTCGCCTCGTTCTTTTAACTCATGTAAGGTTTTAATATCATCATCAGTAAAGGCAATAACATAGGAGCCGATAGGCCTGAAAGGAACATCCAGGCGTTCACAAAGTTCAGGGTACATTGAAGTGCCCTCTGCATTGAATTTTGCCATAAGTGTGCCGGGCTTTGCATCATATCCTGCATGTACAATACCGCTATTGGCTTTTGACGCTCCATTTGATATATCGTTGGTTTTTTCAAGAACACATATTGATAGATCGTATTTCGATAATACTGAAGCAATTGCGGTCCCGATAATACCCGCCCCTACTATCACTATATCATATTTCATTTGTTTATTCATTTTAAAACTTCTCTTAAATAATTACCGGTATAAGACATTTTGTGTTCTGCAACTGTCTCCGGTGTACCGCTTACCATGATCTTTCCGCCAAGATCTCCGCCTTCCGGACCAAGATCTACGATCCAGTCCGCGCTTTTGATTATATCCATATTGTGTTCAATGATCAGTACGGTATTGCCTTTTTCCACAAGCTTATTTAAAACTTCAAGCAGCATATGTACATCAGCAAAATGAAGACCTGTTGTAGGTTCATCAAGCACATAGAGAGTTTTTCCCGTTCCCATTCTGCTTAGTTCAGTTGCCAATTTCACTCGCTGGGCTTCACCCCCGGAAAGAGTAGTTGCCTGCTGGCCAAGATGTATATATCCCAAACCCACATCAAAAAGAGTTTGAAGTTTTTTCTTTATCTTGGGATGGTTTTTGAAAAAGATCAATGCTTCTTCTACAGTCATATCCAGCACTTCGGCAATATTTTTACCACGATATTTGATATCCAGCGTTTCCCTATTATAGCGTTTCCCTTTGCATACCTCACAAGTGACGTAAACATCAGACAAAAAGTGCATTTCGATCTTTTTAACACCGTCACCGCTACAGGGTTCGCAACGCCCTCCTTTTACGTTGAAACTAAAACGACCGGGCTGATAACCACGCAATTTAGATTCCTGTAAATTAGAGAATAATTCTCTGATATAAGTAAAAACACCTGTGTAAGTCGCCGGATTTGAGCGCGGCGTTCTTCCGATCGGTGATTGATTAATATTGATGATCTTATCGAGCTGATCCTTTCCTTCCACATGCTCATATTTTAAAGGTGTCCCCTTTGCATGCATCAGATCCCTATGAAGTAGCTGAACCAAAGTTTCATTGATCAGTGTACTTTTACCCGATCCACTGACTCCGGTTACACAGATCATGGTCCCCAGAGGTATTTCAACATCAACTTTCTTCAGGTTATTTCCCTCGGCACCGAATAGTTTCAGAAACTTACCGCTACCTTTACGCCTTTGTTCAGGCACTGCAATGCCTATCTTCCCCGATAGATACTGGCCGGTCAGTGATTTATCACACGCTATTACATCAGCCGGAGTGCCTTCACAGACAATTTCTCCACCATGAATACCTGCTCCCGGACCCATATCAATGATCCAGTCGGCTTCTTCCATGGTCTCTTGATCATGTTCAATAACAATAATGCTATTCCCAAGATCCCTCAAACCTTTTAGCGTTTCAAGCAATTTTATGTTATCCCGTTGATGAAGGCCAATACTGGGTTCATCCAGAATGTACATAACTCCCATTAATTGAGAGCCGATCTGAGTTGCCAGTCTTATTCTTTGCGCTTCTCCACCCGATAAGGTTCCCGCACTTCGATTAAGGGTTAGATAATCAAGTCCGACATTTTCAAGAAATCCCAGACGTTGGTTCATTTCTTTGAGGATTTGTTCCGCAATGATCTCTTCATTATCTGTGAGTTTTAAACCACGGATAAACTTTAAAGCTTGCTTGATGGACATGCGCTCAAGGTCATCAATACTTTTACCACCGATAAATACAGAAGTGGAAATTCGTTTCAAGCGTGAACCGTTACAAACCCTGCAGGTTTGCTGGGAAATATATTTTTCAATGGTTTCACGTATCATGGAAGATGTGGTTTGATGGTAGCGGCGTTTCAGATTAGGGATAACACCTTCCCAACCGCCTGTATATTGACCGCTCCAGTTTTTACCCTGATAGTCTATCACAAGTTTATTTCTACCTGTACCATAAAGTAATATCTGTTGAACTTCTTTGCTAAGCAGATACCATGGGGTAGTAAATTTAAAATTATATTTTTGAGCCAGACCCTTTAAAATATTACCGTAATAGGTCCCTTTTGGTTGTTCGCCAATAGGTGCAAGCGCACCCTGTAATAAACTTTTAGACTTGTCCGATACAACCAGATCGGGACTGAATTCCATTTGATAACCCAAACCATTACAGGCGGGACAAGCACCAATCGGACTATTAAAAGAAAACATTCTTGGTGTTAATTCTTCAAGATTGACCTCGGGATGATCGGTGCAGATAAAATTTTCACTAAAACGATGTTCAAGACTTGCCGATTCATGTATGATCACATTACCGTTACCATATTTAAGCGCCAATTCAATGCTTTCGGTCAATCTTTGCTGGACATCATCATTGATCACCAATCGATCGATCACAACATCAATGTCATGTTTATTATTCCGTTCGGGGTATTTAATATTTGCAAGTTGTTGGATCTTGCCATCAACCTTAACACGAAGAAAACCTTCTTTCTTTAATTGATTGAAGAACTCTCTGAATTCACCCTTCCTTTGACGATAGGCCGGAGCCAGTATTTGGATCTTTGATCCTTCCGGCATACTTATGACCTTATCTACTATTTCTTGTACCGTCATTTTTGATATGGGTTTACCGCATATAAAGCAATGAGGTTTTCCAATGCGCGCAAAAAGCAAGCGCATATAATCATGGATCTCGGTGATCGTTGCAACAGTTGAGCGAGGATTACGATGCGTAGTCTTTTGTTCAATGGAAATTGCCGGTGATAAACCCTCTATTTTGTCAATATCGGGTTTCTCCATAATACCAAGAAATTGCCGGGCGTACGAAGATAGCGATTCAACATAGCGGCGCTGTCCCTCGGCATACAAGGTATCAAAAGCCAAAGAAGATTTACCACTACCACTTAATCCGGTGATAATCACTAACTTATCCCTTGGTATCTCAACATATATATCTTTTAGATTGTGCTCTCTGGCACCACTGATAATGATCTTATTTTGCGACATTATTTTCCTGTAAATTATCTTATAAAGATACGGGTTTTCAATATTAATCGGAAGAATTATTTGGAGAATAAGAATGGAAATAGTTAAGGGTCGAGAGTTGAGAAAAATACCTCACACACTTGCCTGCCCTTTTGTCGGGCGTAACCCCGAATGCTTGGGACGTAGGCTTGTGACGCATCGTAGAACGTAAAATGAAAATGCAAAATAAAATACACGTCATCCCAAGCTTGACTCAGGATCTAATCTCTTGCATTACTCTAATTTTAAAACACTTTATCATCCCGCCTGCTCTCCGAAACTTTAGCAAAGGAGAAACTTAGAATTTTTTCTTTAATTCCAACGCTTCTTCATTAGCTGGATCAATATTTAGAATTTTATTACACACTTCTATTGAAGAAATTATCATATCTTGTTCAAAATAAGCCAAAGCCAGGTAATACATGGCGTTAACATCAGTACTGTCCATTGTAACTGCCAAGTAATAAGCTTCAATTTCTTTTTTCGCATAGCCTTCATTATGATAAGCATGACCAAGTGCTAAATAAAGCTCCACCTGTGGATTAATAAGAACTGCCTGGCGGTAGAGGATCAAGGCTTTTTCTGTTTGCTTGCTTTGAATATAATACGCAGCAAGATTCAGAACGCCTTTTACATGCCCCGGACATTTATTTACCAGCATCTCATATTCGCTGATCGCATGACCCTCTTTTTTCATACGCTTATACGCAATTGCAAGATTATAGTGCGCATTGCAAAAATCCTTATCCTTATCCAATGCCTTACTAAAGTAGTATTGGGCAAAAGAATTTACTCCCCGGCTAAGATAGATATTACCAATATTATAGTTTATATATGCCGAATTCGGGTCATACTTAAGTGCAGTTTGTAAATATGAAAGTGCTTTATCATCATCACCGTTTATCAGGTAAAGATTTGCCAGATTATTATAGGGAAAAGCGTATGTTGGTCCAAATTCAATTGATCTGTTAAAATGATATTCAGCCATTTTAAGGTCATTTTTCTTTAAATAAACATTTCCAAGCCCATTGTGAGCAAAAACATATGTTGAGTCATTCTCTAATGCGATCCTAAATCGCATGATCGCCTTATTATAATCTCCTTTTTTGGCTAACTGATTACCTGCCTGAACATGTTCAATAACCTGCTCGTAATAATCCGGATGGACATATTTCTGTTTAGTATATGCTTTGCCGGCCTCAATAATATCATGAGCACCATATTCAATGATCATTGAACCCATCGGGTCATCTTCCGAAAAAAGGAATGAGAATATTATTAGAATGAGGATAAATTTAAAGGATTTCATAAAGATCCCCTTTCATCGTGAAACTATTTTCACTGACCTGAAAGCGATCCTCTATCTCTTTAGTGAGTTGGTCTGCGGCTTTTTTATTATCCGTATGCAAAGTGATCAAAAGTTCGCCTTTTTCAATTTTATCTCCAAGATGCTTGTGAATGACTAATCCGGCTTTTGGGTCAATAATATCGCTTAATGATTTTCGGCCTGCTCCAAGGACGATCGCATCCAGACCCAATTGATAGGTGTCTATATAAGATATCGTGCCTTTACGGGCAGATTTGACCTTAATTACATACTTTGAGACAGGATACTGTTGTGGTTTTTCCAAGAAAGAGATATCTGCTCCCTGGGTTTTGGCGATCTTGAGAAATGCCTCATAGGCAGCACCATTATCGAGCAAATTTTCCAGCTCTTCCCGAATATCATT
>JAYEJI010000053.1:0-16533 GCA_034660515.1 Fidelibacterota bacterium | reverse complement strand
TAAATTTTGAGCCTGAGCATGTCCCTGTGAGCCGTATCCCACAATAGCGATAATCTTTGATCTTAGCAGCTTCGGCTTGCTATCTTTGTCGTAATACATTTCCATTGACATTTCTATACTCCTGTATATTAGTTTGTTATGCTATACATCTAAAACGGCGAACCCGTCACTTCAGTCTAATTCCTGAATACCATAGGGTTGCACCACTTCAATAAAACGCTGGATCTTTCGAGGTGCGCCGGTAAGACTGATCACAACATAATTCGTTGCCAGGTCAAGTACTTTTGCTCTGAAAAGATCGATCAATTGTAAAAGATCGGGGCGGTTCTTAGAGGTGCTGATCTTCACCATAATGAACTCCCTTACAATATAATCCTTATTGTGTGAAATATCAGTAACTTTTAGCACATCGACCAGTTTATTCAACTGTTTGGATATCTGTTCGATCTTTTCTCCTGTTTCAGTCAGAACGAGATGAGATGAAGATCAAGTTTATCATATAGGCGCATCTCTTAAAGATCTCTGCAAGAAATGTTTTGCCTTTACTAAAATGAATAAAGGACTATCGACCCTTATAATGGAAAATATTTTTACAAATATATGATCATTTAGTAAATAGTGCTTCATAAAGGATATTTTATTTACAAGAAATATTGAAATTCAACATCCATCATCTATTCTTCAATATCCTCTTGCGACCTATCCCCAAAATTTTGTAAACTATCATATGAGATCATATATTATCAATTGCCGCTTATACAATAACCCTGACAAATTGGTACATATTGGGGTTTCCAAAGGCAAGATAGTGGAGATCATCGAGAAACTGGACGTCTCCGAGAGCATTTTGTTTGATGCAAAGGATATGATCCTTGCTCCCGGATTGATCGATACGCATGTTCACGGTGCGGGAGGTGCCAATCCGACCGATGGAAAGCCAAGCAGTCTTCATACTATGGCAAAAACCCTCTGCAGACTGGGAACGACCGCATTTAATCCCACATCCTTTTATATCAAATCATCAGATAATACACATTTGGAAATGATGGGAAGTACTCAAACCCATTCGGATGAAGCCGATTGTCTTGGAATACACTTGGAGGGTCCCTTCATCAACTCTATTAAAAAGGGTGGAATTGCACTTGAATGCCTTGCCGTACCCGATCGTGAAACCCTATCGGATGTCCTGATGAAAACCTGCGGTCAACTATCTATCATGACCATTGCTCCCGAGCTTCCATGGAACGACAATGTAATACAAATATGCAAAGAATTCGGGATCGTCGCGTCTTTTGGACATTCCAATGCCGATTATTCCGAAGCCAAAGAGGGATTCGAACAGGGAATGAACCTGGTCACACATCTAAATAACGCCATGAAGAAATATGATCGCGATAAGGATGCCCCTTTTAAAGCCATTCTTGAGAGTGATACTTATGTTCAGATCATTTCAGACGGCGTTCATCTTGATGAAAATACCATTAAATACTTCTATGAACAATTCGGGGCAAAAAGACTTATCTGCATTACTGATGGCATCGAATCCTGCGGCCTTCCTGATGGCGAATACTCATTCAAAGGTAAAAAATACCGTTCCGAAAATGGATTAGCATTCTATTCTGACGGATCGGGTATGATTGGAACCTCGCTTTCACTATTTGATATCATGATGAGATTTAAAAATTTTAGCGAATGCACATTAAGCGAAGCAATTCGAACGGCTACTGAGAATCCCTCACGATGTCTGGGAATAGATGATCGAAAAGGATTTATAAAAGAAGGCTATGATGCAGATTTTATTGTGATCAATGGGGAAGGGAAGCTGAGCGTAGTAATTAAAAATGGAAAGGTTATTCCATCATTCTGAAAGCTGATTGCTGAACGCTGATAGCTTATTTGCTTTCTTTTACAAATAGCTCAACCTTCTTCGGTAATACAATCACCTCTAAAGGTGTTACCCCAAAGATCTCGCCTTCGGGATTGCAGGTCTTTTCGGGAAAGGTTTCCACTTTAAAATGCTTCCCTTGATAAACTTTTATATGCGGATTACTTAGATGATTTCCGGTATAAAGGGTCGGAAGCGCTTTTATTATTTCACCTTTTTTGCAATTATTTAAAATAATCAGCTCAATTAAACCATCATCAATCACAGAATTCGGGGATATTTTCATATTACCGCCAAAGATCGTGGAATTTGAGAAATTGGCAAGAGCCGCATCAAATTCATGCTCAACACCATCCACTTCAAGCTTTGTATGAAATGGTTTGAAGCGCATGATCTCTATCAGAGCGCTCGCCGTATAAGCCGCTTTACCCAAGAATTTTTTATATTTATTCCCATAAACACACACATCGGTCGGGAGTCCGAAGCCGATACAGTTAAGCGAATAATAATCTTCGCCTTCAGTGGTGAATTTTATGACATCAACTTGTTTCTTCTTTGCTTCACTGATCGCGGTCACGCCATCCCGCCATGTTCTCATGCCGATGTCTTGCGAAAATGAATTCCCGGTTCCGACAGGAATTATCCCGAAAGTAGGGTAGGTCTTGACTTTTTCATTTTTGATCAATCCATTCAGGACTTCATACATTGTACCGTCGCCACCAACAGAAACAAGCGCATCACATGTGTTCAGATCAAGATGTCTTACGATCTCGGTTGCATGATCATGGTATAATGTTCGGTGTTCCGTAACTTGATGTCCGGCATCCTGTAAGGCTTTTATAGCCAATGGTGCCAGATTATCACCCCGGCCACCTCCGGAATGCGGATTATAAACAAGTTGAATTTTCATAATATTTCTCCAAATTGAGTTCCAAAGAAAATTAATGATTTAATTTTATTTCACAATACAAAAAACAATATATTCTATCTTGAATTAAGCAAAATAATAGTGTATTTTATTTTGAACATTAAAACCTTACTCAATAATAAAAGGATAAAACAATGAAAAAATCATTTGTAGCACTATTCCTGATTTTCGCACTGCTTGTATCTTCTTGCTCAACCATGAAGATCGTGCATAACAAACAACGTGATAAACTCCAGAAAAAGGCAGATAAATATCGCCTTTTCGGTGGTGTTTCCGAAATTGGTGAAGCCATGAGCCAACGCGAAGATATTGCACGGGACAAAGCTCGTACAGATGCATATATCAAAATCGGACAAAGCATCCAATCTCGCATTGACGGCGTTTCATCACTTTACATCAAAGAAAGCGGCGAAGGTGCCGACTCTGAGATCATTGATATCTTTGAAAAAAGTGCTAAAGTGATCATCAATACAACGATCCAGGGTATTTTTGCCGTTGATGAAACCATTACGCTTAAAGATGATACTTATACGGTATATGGCCTTTATGCCATCACACCCCGTTCGATCAATACCCGATTAATGAAAGAACTTAAAGAACAACAACCCGAGATCTATGAACGCTTCCTCTTATCTAAAACTTATGGTGATATGGAAGAAGAAGTTATGCAGTATGAGAAGGAAATAATTCAATAACTGGTAACTGGTAACTGGTAACTGGAGAATAGGAAGATTCTAAATAAATATAAATAGATAAATCGTTGGGGGACGATATGAAAACTCATCATGACCTTGAAGTTTGGAAGATCAGTATTAAATTTGTTGATAAAATATATGATCTAACAGACAACTTTCCGGAAAAAGAAAAATATGCTCTAAGTTCGCAAATGCAAAGAGCTGCGGTTTCTGTTGCATCAAATATTGCTGAGGGTGCAGCAAGAAATCACAATAAAGAATTCATTCAATTTCTTTATCATTCGTTTGGATCATTATCGGAATTGGAAACACAGATTATTATATCTGCAAATCGAAAATATATTAATAGCACAAAAGAGATATTGGATGAACTATCTCATATTCAGAAACTTCTTTACGGATTGATAAAATATTTAAAGAACAAAATGTTGTAATTCACTACAAAATCCTACCAGTTACTAGTCACTAGTTTCTAGTCACGAATGAAATTGCGCATCCACCCCCGGGCGCTAAATTAAGCGAAATATCACTTCTGTGATAGACTTCCACCGTATCGATCTGATAATCGGTCGGATTTTCATCCCAGTGGGCATTTTTGCCATCCGAATAAATAATTGCCGTGTATTTCTTACCTTTATCAAGGAAGTTACAGTGTATATTGATCCTGCGCTGTTCTTCGTTCGTAATACTTCCCAGAAACCATTTGTCCGTATCGCGTTCTTTGCGAACGATCGTGATAAATTCACCGATCTCGCCATCAAGAACACGAGTTTCATCCCAATCTACACCTACATCGCGAATAAATTGGAAAGCAGAATGGCCATCGTAATTTTCGATCAAGTCGGGTGCCATTTGTATAGGACTATAGATCACGACATAAAGTGCCAGTTGATGAGCTAAAGTTGTATTGATCTGATTGTGGGGCTTATGGGGTTTTAATTTAATGTCAAAAATACCCGGAGTAAAGTCGATAGGACCAGCCAACATGCGAGTAAATGCAACCGTTGACAAGTGATCCGGGGGATTCCCACCATCAGGTGACCAGGCATTGAATTCCTGTCCACGCAAACCTTCTCTTGAAATGGCGTTGGGATATGTTCGTCGCAATCCGGTAGCTTTAATAGGTTCATGGGCGTTAATAGCAATATTGGCTGCTGCAGCTTTGGTCAAAGCTAATCTGTACTGCTGTACCATCCATTGGCCATGATGATATTCTCCTTTGGGGATGATCTTGCCTACATAACCCGTTTTAACAGTAGAAATACCCAATTCATTCATCAAAGCAAAAGCTGTATCCATTTGTTCTGCATAAGTTCTTGGTGCCGCCGAGGTTTCATGATGCATGATGATCTCAACGCCTTTAGTCTTAGCGTAGGCAACGACTTCTTCAAGATCATAATCGGGGTAGGGTGTTACAAAATCAAAAACACCTTCCCGATTGAAATCACCGAACCAGTGTTCCCAACCGGTATTCCAACCCTCGACCAATAGAGCACCGATCCCGTTCTCGGCACAAAAATCTATGTACTTCTTGGCATATTCTGTTGTAGCACCATGCCGGCCACTTGCATAATCCCAAGATTTGGTCCCTATATGCATATCCCACCAGATGCCCATATATTTTGTGGGTTTGAACCAGGGGACATCAAATTTTGCCGGTTCATTCAAATTCAGGATCATCTTGGATTCGATGAGATCGCCGGCACGATCCGCTATTTGTATGGTTCTCCAAGGTGTTTTAAATGGAGTTTTGATGATCGCTTTAATATCTTGACTATTGCCGACTAACTCACTGATCATTTTAAGATTTACTGTGTCGATCTTGAGTGTCATACCCGGATAATCGCTCAGATTCGCTTCATGAAAACTCAGATATTGTCCCTCATTTGTTTTCATGGTAACGGGAGTATTCACCGCATTATAAGGAATATAGGTCTGTGCCAGTCCACTCAGGACCTGAAATTCAATAGCATCTACCTCCGATAGTTTTGTATGAGAATAAAGATGCTCATAAATATCCCAGTCACCGGGGATCCACCAGACCTCATGATCTTCTTTTAAATTAAATTCTGTGTTTTCATCGAGGATCGTTAATTCATTTAGCCCTTCTTGTTCGGGAAGAATATAACGAAAAGCAATCCCATCATTATATGCTTTGAATTCGAGTTTTAATTTGCGGAATGGTACTTCAATTTCGCGCAGAAGGACTTTCATTTCATTGTAGTCGTTCTCAACGATCCGTTGTTCACCCCAAGGCATTTCCCAAGGCTCATCACGATTCAGACTGTACTCCCTGTCAATGATCTCAAAACCTGAAAAAGGTTTTGTCTCGGATGAAAATTTAAAGCCCAAATATGACGTATCTATTACAGTGCTCTTATAATATCTTACAATATAGAAAGGAACACCTTCATCATTAATATCGATCTTTACTCCCACAGCCCTGTCAGGTGAACTGAGCCAATCAAAAGAAAATGAACAGGAGTTTAGTAATAAAGTGATCAGTAATAGAGTAAGAATTATCTTTTTCATATAACCTGTATGTTTTTTTTATAATTACTTCAGATACAGCAGTTTATGTGTCAAATTAATGTCGTTGGACTTTAATTTTAACAAATATATTCCGCTGGGGATCAAATTGGGTATCCAGTTTACTTCGTAACTTCCCGACTGATAGAATCTATCTGATAAGATATCAACCATTTTACCTTTTGTAGAGTATATTTCAATTAAAAGATCGGTAGATCTTGTAACAGTAAATGAAATACTAACTTGCGGATTGAAAGGATTAGGGTATACTTTTTCAAGTATAAAGCCGGCTTGATCGGATTGAGTATTATTATTCAGTATTGTTGAGATCACTTTTGATGAATCAATGTTACCGGAATACGACAAGTCCTTGATCCTGTAAGAATACAGAACCTGCGGTTTAACCAGCTTATCTTCAAACTCATATGACATTCTAATGCTATTCGTTCCGGCTCCCGGTGTTTCGTATATACATTCCCATGGAGTGTTTTCTGTCCTTCTTTCCAGAATGAATTTGGCATTTTCGGTTTGAGAAGTTGTTTGCCAACTAATCAGAATATGGTTTTTATCAGGAAGAGCTTCAAATACATCCAATTCTATTGCGGTGGCGGCATCTGTTATGGTTGAAACGATCTGAATATCCGTCCAAGGTTCATTATTAAGATCTTCACCTTCATAATGACCTTTTACCCGGTAATAATAGGTTCCCGGGATAATATCATCGATAATATAATAATCCGTGTTAATGTCATAAACCGGGAAACCCGGATATGATGTTGCAAAATCAGACGTAGCTGACAGATCAACACAATGTGAATTAAAAGAAGATGGAGCGATCCATGAAAGGACAAGTCGATCAAAAGATATATCCATGGGTTGTTCTACCGCCAATTGAGCATACGATAATTGCCAGGAACTATCACTCATATTTATAAGCTCGCCGTGGTTTTCATTTAAGCTAAGGTCAAATAACAAAGAATTGGTTAATTGATCAAAGGTATAATATCCCGCAAGACCTGTCTCGTCATTACTTAATTTCTTGTTCATTGAATTCCGTATTTGCTCATTTGTTCTGATGACAGACCAAAACCGCACTTCATCAATTTCCCCCTTAAAGGATCTCAGGAAGGGATAATCATAAAATGCTCCAAGGTAAACTCCAAAAGGTCTAAAGGTTTCAGGATACTCCATATAAATATTACAATCGGCTTTTTTAACTATTTGCCCGTTCAGAAAAACAACGACATTTTCGTCATTTTTATATTTATCATATGTGATGGCGAGATGATACCAAATGTTTGATTTAATGTTGTCAACAATCAGATTAAAATGCTTAAGATCATTCCCCATACGGATAGTTATCCGGTTACTGTCCAGTGTATAAATACCATAACCGTAAAAACTTCCTGATGATGTATCTTCCATACTGTTATCAATTAAAGCCGCGCTGTCCAAAAATTCATAAACATTGAACCAGGATTCAATGGTAAATACCCGTTCGAAGTTGAGAGGGGAACTATTAATGTGAACGTATGAGCTATCTCCGCCAAAATACAGACAATGAGGGCTTTCTACAGCAAAAAGTGTTGAAATAAGCACAAATATGAGGAAAATGTATCTAAGTGTTTTCATCACGTCGATCAATTATGGTAATAAAATATCATGCATAAATATATTATTAATCACAAAGCCCTGCAATAAAGAAAGTCGAAAAGACGAAAAGGTGATTTGGCAAAAATCATTCTACTAACTACTATCTTCATCTTTAATCTTTTTACTTTAATCTTGATTCTTGTTTCTTTATATTTCCTGACATGAGCAGTACGATACGAAATTTCAGCATTATTGCGCACATCGATCACGGAAAGTCGACACTGGCAGATCGTCTTCTGGAAACGACCGGCACTCTGACAAAATTCCAAATGAAAGAGCAGGTCCTTGATGACATGGAACTTGAGCGTGAACGCGGCATTACCATTAAATCACATCCTATTCGTTTACAATATAAAGCAAAAGATGGTATCACTTATACGCTGAATCTTATTGATACTCCCGGACATGTGGATTTTTCCTATGAAGTCTCCAGATCATTGGCCGCCTGTGAAGGTGCTTTACTTTTAGTAGATGCTTCCCAGGGAATTGAAGCTCAGACCGTTTCCAATACTTATCTTGCTCTTGAGAACGACCTTGAAATTATACCCGTTATCAACAAAGTTGATCTCCCTGGAGCACAGATAGAGTCGGCTATAGAGCAAATTATAGACCTGATAGGCTGTGAGCCGGACGATATTATTCAAACCTCGGCAAAGACCGGTTTGGGTATCGATACGCTCTTAGAAGCCATTGTTTCCCGGATACCGCCACCCAAAACTGATACGAAGTCTGCAACAAAAGCATTGATTTTTGACAGTGTCTTTGACAGCTACCGTGGTGCGATCCCTTATGTAAGAGTCGTAGATGGTGAGCTAAAACCCGGACAAAAATTACGTTCATTCGCTACCAAAAGTGAATACGAGATCACAGAAGTCGGTCATTTTCATCTAAAAAGAATAAAAAGTTCGGTATTGAGATCAGGCGATGTCGGATATATCGTAGCGCAGATCAAGAATATCAAGGACCTTCGGGTCGGTGACACGATCACAACGGTACAAAATCTTGCATCCGAGCCACTTGAAGGCTATAAAGAAATGAAATCAATGGTTTTCTCAGGTATTTATCCTGCGCAAAACGATGATTATGATGAATTGCGACAATCTTTGGAAAAATTGCAGTTGAATGATGCTTCCTTGCATTTTGAACCGGAAACATCCGATGCGCTCGGTTTTGGTTTTCGCTGTGGATTTCTGGGAATGCTGCACTTGGAGATCGTTCAAGAACGTTTAGAGCGTGAATTTGATCAGGATATTGTCTCTACCGTTCCCAATGTGGAATATCATGCTTTTTTGCGAAACGGTAAAGAGATCAGAGTGGATACTCCGGCTAAAATGCCGCAAGGCGATATTGATCGCATCGAAGAACCCTATGTTAAAGCTGAGATCATTACACCGCCTGAATACATTGGCGGACTCATGAAACTCACGCAAGAAAAACGTGCCATTTATAAAGATACTCACTATCTGGATAAAACCAAAGTCCAGCTGATGTACGAGATCCCGCTTTCGGAAACTGTATTTGATTTTTACGATAAACTCAAGACAGTGAGTAGGGGATATGCTTCATTTGATTACGAATATATCGGTTACCGTCCCGGTGACTTAGTAAAATTAGATATTTTGATCAACGGTGAATCTGTGGACGCCTTGTCCGTGATCACAAATCGTGCGGAAGCGCCTTACATTGGTCGTGAATTGGTCGTTAAATTACGTAGTCTTATACCAAGACATCAGTTTGAAGTCCCCATTCAGGCTGCAGTCGGATCAAAGATCCTGGCGCGTGAAAATGTGAAAGCACTACGCAAAAATGTGACGGCAAAATGCTACGGCGGTGACATAAGTCGTAAGCGCAAACTCCTTGAAGCTCAGAAAAAAGGAAAGAAACGCATGAAACAGGTTGGAGCTGTCCAGGTTCCACAGGAAGCTTTCATGGCAATATTGCAGATCGAGAAGAAGAAAAGCTAAGAAGCTATCAGCGGTCAGCAACTTTATCTTTTAATTTTTATCTGTGTTATCTGAAAAATCTGCGGTTTTATTTTCTTCTGCTCTTTTCTTACTGTCAAACTGTAATATTCTCAATCGTTTTGAAAATAAAACCCATGCATAGATAGAAAATATGATAATAAAGATCGTGGTTCCGATCGCGGACAATGTTGCCGTAAAATTAAAGCCGGCATGCAGTAAAATAGCTGCGATAAGTCCGGCCCCCAGCGTTACACCATGTCTTAATCTGAATTTTACTACACCTGCAGCATATCCCCAAAGCGCCGAAAAGAGAAAATGTCCGGGAATTGATAGAAAAGCCCTTAAACCGGCAACTTCAAAAACATTATTATACTGTAGTGCTGAAAATACATAGAATACATTTTCAATGGTAGCAAATCCCAAGGCAATGGAACAAGCGTAGATAATGCCATCCAAAGGTTCATCAAAATCCTTTGAATGATAGAAAAAGATCATAAATATCAGGAATTTGATCGTTTCCTCAACTACAGGGGCGACCGCTATGGCCATAAAGTGCTGAGATCCAATATCGAATAAGCTTTCCAATAGAACGGCCGGGAAAACGCATAGAATACCCAGAATAAAGGCTTTGATGATCTGTTTTGTGGGTTCAGGTTCGTATTTATCGGTCCGATAAATGAAAATCACCCAAATAAGACCCGGTAAAACCGATAAAAGCAGTATTTGTAGTATGGTGCCCACTGTTTTTCTCCTTATCCTGCTTAATTATAAGGAAATAATTGCTGATCTGGTATAATTCTGTGTAAATTGTTACAGCTATCAGCAATAAGTAAAGAAGCAAAAAAAATAAAAAATTGGGGTGCTGAGAAATATGGATTATAAAAAAGGTGATCCTCATCATTTTATTCCTCACACCACATACCCCAAACCCCATACCCCATACCCCATACCCCAAACCCTTAACGAAACCATGAGTACAAAATTAGAAAAAATACTGATAGACCATATTAAACAAGCTAACGATCAATGGAATTTATTTTCAAAAGGGGAGAGGCTTGTTATTGGGATTTCCGGCGGAAAGGATTCTCTGGCCTGTCTGAGATTACTATCATTTTTTGATCTGGAATTAACTGCCGTCTATGTCGATTTCTTTGGCAAACATGATGAGAATCTTAAAGCATACTGTTGTAACTATACTGATTATAAGCATATTACATCATCTTTCTTAGAAGATAAATTAGATAGTAAAAATATCTGTTTTAACTGCTCCCGACAGCGAAGACGCTTACTTTTAGAGACTGCAGAGTCTATAAATGCCACAAAAGTCGTATTGGGACATCATAAGAACGATGTTGTCGAAACTTTGCTCTTAAATCAGATCTACTCACGTGAAATTAGTACAATGAGCCCTAAACAAGCGCTTTTTAAGGGTTCTTACCATATTATTCGGCCTATGTATCTAATACCCGAACCGATGTTAGAGACCTATGTTAAGGAACAAAACATCCCATTATTTGATCTTAGATGTGATTTTGAACGTGATACAAAGAGAAAATTCGTTAAGGACATCTTAAAACAAATCCAGGATCGCTCACCGGGAATTGATGTCGTTGACAACATCTTTTCATCCATGGATCACATTAAACCCGAATTTCTTCCGGAACTCCCATAAAAAGCCATACTAAACTATGGCTTAAAATTATCCATCCTTAAATCGCATATTTTAAAACCCGTTATTTACGCGTTACGAGTCACGAGTTACGAGTCACGATCACAAGAGATCGTCGCTTAGAACGCAAATTTGCACTTTTAATATATTTCACGACTATCTGATTACCATACTCTTATAAGAATAGCAGCTTATTTGCGACATATCCATACATGCCCATAATATATATTATGTAAACTCGTGGATAAGTAGAATAGCTTTGGTTAGTATAGAGGATATTTTGCTTCTGAAATATTCTGTGATTAAATGATGTAAAATATAATTATCGCACCTTAGAGAGGATTTTTCTGAAATCTAGATAAAGCTCCCCTATTATAATTATTAAGGCTTTAAAAAAGTACGGCACGGTTTAAAACCGTGCCGTACACATAATTTGATTAATGATTATTTTATTTTACGACAAGCGTAATAATTCTCTTCGGAACAATAATCGTTTTCACGATAGTTTTGCCTTCGGTGTATTGTCCAAGCTTTTCATGTGAAAAAAGCGCCTCTTTGATCGCATCTTCATCAGCATCTGCAGAGATATTGAGCTTTAAACGGACTTTTCCGTTGATCTGGACAGGATATTCGATCATATCTTCAACTACCATAGCCGAATCGTAAGTCGGCCATGTTTCATAGAGTAAAACAGAGCTTTCTCCAAACTTTTCCCATAATTCCTCGGCAATATGCGGTGCAAAAGTGGATAAAAGCTTCACAAAACCGGTCATCATATCGCGATTTAGAGTATTTTCTTTATAGCATTCGTTAATAAAGACCATCATTTGTGAAATAGCGGTGTTAAAACGAGCGCGTTCAATGTGCTCACCGACAATTTGAACGGTCTTATGGTATGCTTTTATGAAGGTGTCCCCTGCTCCACTCTCTTTGATATTTGGACTCAGATCACCTTCTTCAGTGACAAGTATACGCCAAACTCGATTCAAGAAGCGATGAATACCGCCCAAGCCTTCTGTTTGCCAGGGTTTTGCGCGTTCAATAGGCCCCATGAACATTTCATACAAACGCAGGGTATCTGCACCATATTCTGCGATAACATCGTCAGGATTGACCACATTACCACGTGATTTACTCATTTTTTCACCGTCTGAGCCCAGAATAAGTCCCTGATTCATCAGTTTTTTAAAAGGTTCATCATGAGTTACAACCCCGATATCGAATAAAACCTTATGCCAAAAACGTGCATATAAAAGATGCAGCACGGCATGTTCGGCTCCACCAATGTAAAAATCGACCTGTCCCCAGTACTTTTCAGCTAGGGGATCGACCAGTGCATCTTTATAATTTGGGCTCATATATCGCAAATAGTACCAGTTAGAACCGGCCCATTGCGGCATCGTATGGGTTTCACGGAAGAATTTCTTGCCGGTTTTATCTGTAAATTCTACCCATTCGCGGATATTGGCCAATGGACTTTGTCCGGTTCCGGCAGGTTCAAATTTTTCAACTTCCGGAAGGATCAGCGGTAATTCACTCTCATCCATAGGGTAGACTCTCCCCTCTTCATCTTTATAAAGAGGAACCGGTTCTCCCCAGTAACGCTGACGGGAGAATAACCAGTCACGTAGCTTGAAATTAACGGTCTTGTGACCGTATTCTTTATCTTCCAACCATTGATTCATGGTAGAAATAGCATCTTCTTTATTTAAGCCGTCAAGAAGTCCTGAGTTAATGTGCAAACCATCGCCTAAAAAAGCTTCTTCTTCAACATTGCCGCCTTCAAGCACGGGTATGATCTCAAGATCGAATTCTTTGGCAAAATCATAATCACGCTGATCGTGACCGGGAACAGCCATAATAGCTCCGGTTCCGTAGCTGATCAAGACATAATCTGCCACCCAGATCGGGATTTTCTTGCCGTTTGCGGGATTAATTGCGTATGCCCCGATAAAGACACCCGTTTTCTCTTTTGCGAGCTCAGTACGGTCCATATCGCTTTTTAAAGCGGCCTTTTCGCGGTATTCGATAACTTTTTTGCGTTTATTATCAAGAGTAATGCTCTCAACAATGGGATGTTCAGGTGCCAAGACCATATAAGTGGCGCCAAAAAGCGTATCGGAACGGGTCGTATAGACCTTAATATCGGCATTTTTATGACCGTCTACCTTAAAAACGACTTCAGCACCTTCGGATCGACCGATCCAGTTGCGCTGCATTTCTTTGACCGATTCCGGCCAGTCCATTTCCTCAAGTCCTTCAAGCAAACGATCGGCATAAGCCGTGATCTTCAGCATCCACTGCTTGAACATTACGCGTTTTACCGGGTGATCACCACGTTCACTGCGTCCATTTACAACTTCTTCGTTGGCCAAGACGGATTTTAGATCTTCACACCACCAGACGGGTGTTTCGGCTTCGTAGACCAGGCCTTTCTTGAACAATTGCAGAAAGATCCACTGGGTCCAATGATAATAATCAGGATCCGTTGTGTTGACTACTCGGCTCCAGTCATAAGAAAACCCGAACATCTTTAATTGGCGGGTGAAATTCTTAACATTTTTATCAGTTGTGATACTAGGATGAGTTCCTGTTTTTAATGCATAGGTTTCAGCAGGAAGTCCAAAAGCGTCAAAACCAATGGGATGCAGGACATTAAAGCCCTTCATGCGTTTGTAACGGGCGATAATATCGCTGGCGGTATAACCCTCGGGGTGACCGACATGCAGACCGTTACCCGAAGGATAAGGAAACATATCCAAAATATAATACTTTGGTTTCGTAGGATCTTCTACGGTCTTGAATATCTTGTTTTCTTCCCAATATTTCTGCCATTTAGGTTCGATCTCGGAAAAAGGATACGAATTGCTTTTGTTCATCTCGGACATCAGGTCTCCATTATCATATTTATAACTCGCTAAAATAAAGAAAGACAGGGGAATATACAAGAATTCAATTGATGATATTCCCCGTACGGAACGGTTTGAAACCGTTCCATACATTATAAATTTTCTTAATCATTTCTTCTTATTTTATTTTCCATTAAATTCAGCTTAAAATAAAATAAAGGGAAACTATGAAAAAACCCATCCTAACCTTGACCTTATTCTTGACCTTACTCTTGCTCTCATGCTCTTCCAATCGCGAACTTGTTGATCTATCTTATTCTGAAAAAATTGATGAGCATATTGTATGGAAAGTGATCAAATCGGATGATATTAACGGTTCTCCCGCATCCATCAATATCCTTGATATTGACCTGAATGAATTTGAAGGCGACCTTCTCCTTGCATGGTATAAAGATAGTTTGATCAAAACTTCCGATATAGCCATTCAACACGATGGATTTGCAGCCATTAACGGCTCCTTCTTTGATATGCGCGCCGGCGGTTCGGTGCTTTTCCTGCAGGAAGATGGCGAGATGATCGCCGAAACTCATGATAAGAAATCTTTCGTCAACTCCGGCGCCTATGCCGTGGATACCAATGGTGTGGTCACTATCCTGAAACGGGATGGTGAATGGGCTTATTCTCCTGCCTACGATGATATCATGGTTTCCGGTCCTATCATGATCCATAACGATAAATTTTGCGAATTGGATCAGATCGGATTTAATCTGCGACGTCATCCGCGAACAGCGATCGGTATTACGGATGATTACCATTTACTACTAATTACAGTTGACGGTCGTCACGCAGAAGCTGCCGGTATGACTATGTGGGAATTGCAGATTTATATGGATAAGCTTGGCTGTCGCGATGCCCTGAACTTTGACGGAGGTGGCTCCACGACCATGTATATCAAAGGAAAAACACCCAATGGTGTTGTGAATTATCCGTCGGATAATGGGAAGTATGATCATGAGGGCGAGCGGAGTGTGGCGAATGCTTTGGTGGTAACTGGTAACTAGTGACGAGTGACTGGTGCAAATGCCTCACACAGAGGCACTAAGAAGACTAAGTCACGAAGCAATTAAAATAACGAGTTCAAGCTGTCATCTTGAGCGGAGTTCTGATGACAATCAGAACGCAGTCGAAAGATCTATTCATGAGATAGAGTGTTTGAAACAGCATAAACTACAGATTGCGCAGATTAAGACTATTGGCTAACAGCTGTCAGCTCACAGCCAACCTATCGCGTCATCCTGAACTTGATTCAGGATCTCTTCGAGAATGCAATTCGCAAATAATATAAATGCTTGTTTTGATATTTATTATTTTGCAAATTTAATAGCAATTTCAAGATTTAAAAACCGCAGGTGTTATTATGAAATTAAATAAAGATTTCTTTAAACTCGTTTTTACAATTGTTGTAACTATAGTTACTTTATTTGGTGCAATTATTGGAGTAATATTTTTAATTAATGGTCAAGTAAAAGAACAAGTAAAAAGAATTGCTTCTTCAGATCAGTTTTTAGAAGAATTAAGTTCAAAGATAAACCCATATATGATTTTTAATGAAAATAATAGCATTCTTGTGGATATGGGAGGCGGAAAATATATTAATGAAATTATTGTCGAAAAAGATACATTTTGGGCAGAAGAAGTTGGTGAAATAACAAACAAAATAACAATAATACCAAATCAACTGTTATCTACTGCTCCTTTATTAAAATGTATAGATTCTGGAGATACTTATACAATAAAAGTAGAAAGAGGTCCAAAATTTAACTGGATTTATACCCTTGATCTTTCAGGCGATATGATATTTCCTAGACCAATCAATAAATTTAGAATTGATATTATTCCATAAAACCAAAACAGAGATCGTTAGATCTCTGTTTCTTGTAGCGGAGACAGGATTTGAACCTGTGTCCGTCAGCTGACGGATATGAGTCCAATGAGTTGATCTCTAATAAATCTTCTACCTCGACTTGATTTCAATTCTATCTCACGCTTAATCGCTTCTCTTTTTGAATAGTAAATTTCTATATAAACTACTTCCCAAGGTCTATATCTAACAGTATATCCCTTTATCCCAAGTTCATTATGTGAATGAAATCTTTTGATCAGATCAGATGTGTATCCGATATAGATTTTATCGTATTTCTTTGAATATAAAGCGTAAACGGTATAAAGCATCAATCCCCCAATCGTCTTAAAACCAAAACAGAGATCGTTAGATCTCTGTTTCTTGTAGCGGAGACAGGATTTGAACCTGTGACCTTTGGGTTATGAGCCCAACGAGCTACCAACTGCTCCACTCCGCGA
>JAYEJI010000052.1:0-4422 GCA_034660515.1 Fidelibacterota bacterium | reverse complement strand
CGTCCCATCTGCCTGATCAAGGCAAATCCTCAAAAAGCTATTTTCTATATATAGACCGGGCTTGTCCAACAAACGGTTCAGATTGTGGTTCGCTACGCTCTCACAATCTAACCTTATTCGTTGGGCTATTTAATTGAATTTAATCATCATAATCTTCGTCGATGTCATATTCAATTGGCTTGCGATACTCATAATCATTTTCTATATTGCTGAGTCTTTCTTTAAGGATCTTTGCATAATCGTATTCGCCTGTCTCATTCAAAAACCTAGCATAAAACGTCAAAGTGTATTTGTGATGAGGATTGTCATTTATAACCTCTTCAAATAAGTCTCTTGCCAGATCATACTCATTCTGACGCCAGTGCATGTAGGCCAATGATGATTTTATTGATGGATCATCAGGCCGTTGATAAGAAGCCGATTCAAAATATTCTTTTGCCTCATCAAAATAGTTATAACGAGCTTTTATATGTCCCCAATCTCTATAAAGCCACCATACTGGCTGACCAATCTTTCTTGCTACTTCAATAGCAGATTCAAAAGCTTGATCACAGTTGTTCCATTGCCCTAATCTAGCATTGCACCGGCCAATATAGGCTAATACTTCAACATCATCTGGCACTATTTTGTGTAACAAACGATATAATTCGAAAGCTTTGCTGTACTGTTTTGCCCTATACAATTTTCTTGATGTTGGCTTTATCTCTTCTACAATTAATATTTTTAACTCCTTTGCTTTTTCGATTTGTTCCGATAGAGATAGATGATGAACAAATTCAGCAACAAGATTTGGATTTTTAATTATAATGCCTAATTCATATTCGTATTTGTGCTGATAATAACTTGCAGCTACAGCATGAAATTTGTCGTTGTCTTCTTTTTTTGTAGTGGTGATAAAATAACGCCTGACAGCTTCATTTACTTCCAAATATTTACCATCATAACTAAGAATACATCTTGCAGATAATCCATTTATAGTTTTCGCAAATTCTGATTCTGAAACTTTTTTAAGTAAATTTAATTCAACAGGCCTCCTGAAGACAGATAAGAGTTGCATACATCTTTTTTCATCTTCTAAAAATGAGACCTGTTTAAGTAATTCACTAGCCACATAACCACTAATTTCTTTTACGTTTACACTGCTTGATAATTCGCTGAAATTTTTATCTTTAATTGCGTCAACAACTATTTTAGCTGATAGTGGATGTCCCCTTACTAAATCGATTAAATCTTGAGGAGGCTCAGGTATTGACTCATCTTTAATAAGTTTGCAGCGGCGCATGTGAAATTCAATAATTCTTCTTGCGTAAATATCTTTGATTCTTTTTAGTGGTAAATGGGCTACACCTGATTGATTTACCCATTTCCAAGGAAGCCACTGACTGCTGGCAATAAATACTCTTCCTCCTACATATTTCTTACTGTTTGCTGCTTCTTCTATCATAATGGATAGCTGATTGTGGTCACGAGCCGTACCTGATTTTAAAATGTCATGAAGGTCATCAATGATTAATGCTCTTTTTGTTTTTTCATAAAATTTTGTAAATATTTTTTGCACAATCTGCCGAAAGACATTGCCTGTTGTCATAGAAAGGCTGTCAATATCAAGAGATATGCCAACTAAATACGCAATCTCGGTTATTAGTCTTGGTGCTCTTGCTTCTTTTGAAATATAGATTCTTAATACTTCCCAATCCCCAAATTGTTTTTTGAACATCCAATTAATAAAAGAGCTTTTCCCCATACCAATAGCACCAGTTACAACAATTACTTTATTATCTGGGTTACCCAAAAAGTTACGAACTTGATCAATGTCAAAACCACGATTTTGGAAAGATTCAATAATTTCTAATTCTCCGGAAAATTCTTGCTGAACATAAGATTGATCCGAAATTAAAGCTGGTTCGGTGGATAAATCATCAGGAATAGGAGGCAGATTTTTGCTCTTTTTCCTTTGATTTTTTAAGCATGAAAATAAATCGTCAGCTAAATCGTCAGGGATTTCTTTTATGAGTTTAGAAAGAATATCAATCGTATTATTTACTCTAATTGCCCATAGCAAAATTGTATTATCTATTTTGTCATTGATTGGGACATTTAGGATTGACTTTTCAACAATATCAATATTGCCATCAAATAAGGGCAAAATACTATGCCTGATGTATTTTAAATTTTGCCCAACAAGATTAGGAAGTTTTATTAAATTCTCTGACAAAAAAAGGTCCATCCACTCTATGGCTGAAGCTAAGTCGGATATTTTCAGCCATTCAATAACTTCATTTTTAAAAGTATTAACATCATTTAACCATTCACTTTCTTTTGTATAAATTATTGGATATGGGAAAGGGTGATAACAATTTGGAGATTTCTTTAATGAACCTTTTTTGGTATAAAAACAATCCTGTTCTACTACCAATTCAAGTATTGCTTCAGTTTTTGACGGTAACTTTTCATAAAAATGTGAATATCCTTTTAGGTATGCACCCCAAGCTTCTGGAATATTGTAAAAAGATCCCCCAGTTCCAGCAGTATTGACATAGCAAAAAAGTGTTTCACTGGAAGCAAGAACATTGGCTATAGATTCAAATAAAGATGTAGCTGGTGATTCTGAAGGGCAGATTATAATATTAGGCTGCTGTTCTTTGTCAGATAAAATATTGCCAATAACGTCTGCATGGAGACTATCAATACAAGGAATCACAGAAATTGATAATAGCTCCCCTTTACATTCAATTTGAAAAGATTTCGGTTTCTTTTCCGGTGTGGCTAAGTTAGGCTCCCACTTTGATTTTTTTATTTTTTTAGATGAATATACTGTTCCATCTGGACAAATTATTGGGCTACATGCACATCCAATAAAATTAGAATCTTCATAAATTTTCAGATCACGATATATCAATTCTACATGAGAGCCAGCTTGAACTCGATGAGTTCCAGCGACAATAATCATTGAATATTTTACGGCTAATTGTTGTAATTCTAAAAGTGCTTGAGGAGGTACAGAATATTCTGGAAAAGCAAGCAAGTGACATTTATTATTACCTGACCAATTAGCGATATCTAATAATTTAGAACGAATATGATCGATATAAATACTTTTGCTTTCAAGAAGATACTCTTGTATTTCATCAATTGAACGTAATTTACCCAATGGAGTATCTTTCTCATTAAAAGGAGTTGGTTCTTCTAGGTAGTCAAAGGGGGGATCATAATATGAAGTGTTGTAATAAATCTGTGCAAGATGAATCTTGATCATTTTGACTCCTTTATTGTAGACACCAATCTGTCGTTATCCTTAGTCAGCCCAATGCGCGAGTTGACCGGCGAGTTTGCCATGATAATGGGCGCAAAGCGTCCGATTCTCATGGCAAAGTTGCCGGTCCAACGGTTGGTTCGCACCGCGGAGCGGTGTGGGCCAAGCGTTGGACAAAGTCAACTCGCGCATTCGCGCCGCGTAGCGGCGCGAACGTTCAAGCTCAGGGGCGAGCGGGATTTACAGCACTGAACTTTGAATAGCCTGGGATTTTGGCAGCAAGATTGAACTCCGAAAAACCGCGCTGCCCGCTCGTCCCTTGCAGTGCCTTGTTAGGTATTTTATTGTATTATTACAAGATAATAGCCCTAGAAAGCATTTGTTTTTTGAGCTAAATATTGAGCCACTTCATTTATGTCGTACCCATACAAATCTTCGGATTCCCACCCACACTCTAAATCTTCACACATTTTTTCTGTGATGAACCAGCTAACAGGAAAAGGGGTACTAAAATTCCGTAAAGTGTATGCTTGTCTTGAATAATCATCATCATCAATTAAACAATATTTACCCAAATGGTCGTGATGCTCAATAAACGAAAAAAACAGCTGGTCTACCTCTGATTGATGTTTTCCATATTCATCTGGTACTTTCCCATTCTTTTTTTCCCAAGCATAGTGTGAAAAATATGAAAGCATATCAGAAACCTGCAAAACCAATGGCAACAACTCTTCCAATCTCGAGAATAAGGCATCAGTATCAAATATTTTATTATCTCGACTGAATCTTCCACCTAATGGTAAGTGGTAGCTGTAGGCTTCTCGCATGAGTCTTAACTCATTGTGTAACTGAAGAGAGTCATCATTATATATTCCTAATTTTATAAAGTAATTTTCAATATAATTGAATACCTTACCATGTGAAATCTTTTGTGCATTCTCAAGAGATAAGCTTGGCAATAATATTATATTTGCCGAAAAGGCATTAAAAAGAGAATAGTAAAGTGCGTATAGAGATAAATTTTTTACTTGATGCTCAAGGAGATACCTTGCCTGAGTAAAGAAGAGTACGCTCAATGTAATTTTTTTGCTAGCATTGTAGTGTCTTAGAACCCATTCCACATTTTTCAAATAGGTAGCATTTTCAAAATTGCGGCAATATTGCAAATA
>JAYEJI010000051.1:0-16833 GCA_034660515.1 Fidelibacterota bacterium | reverse complement strand
CCCATCACATATAATCGCATTTTATGATATTCTTAGTGACTTTATTCACTTTGTGGAAATAATATAACTTTTGGTGACTTCGTGGTACTTGGCGTCTTTGTGAGAGGTGTTTTTCTGTCTTTACATGAGATTATTCTACATATTCAGCTAAGGTATAGATCAACTCATCCGTTTTATATCTTGTTACAGATGATATATGTAAAACTTTTTCGTCCAATTCGAATTCATCTTCGTAGTTCCCAATATCCACGCTGTCCATTTTGGTGATACAGACCAGTCGCGGTTTATGAGCCAATTCTTTATTAAATGAGACCAATTCAGATAAAAGCGTCTCAAATGCAGCTTTGATATCCTCTTCGTTGACGTCGATCATGAAAAGAAGTACCTGAGTTCGTTCGATATGACGCAGGAACTGATCTCCCAATCCTTTTCCAAGATGTGCACCTTCGATCAATCCGGGGATATCTGCCATCACAAAGGATTTATAATCGCCATAACGTATAATCCCGAGATTAGGTATCAATGTAGTAAAAGGATAATCCGCGATCTTGGGCTTTGCTGCTGAAATAGTTGATAATAAGGTACTTTTACCGGCATTCGGGAAGCCGACCAGCCCGACATCGGCCAGGATCTTGAGTTCAAGTTCCACACTCAAATATTCACCGGGTAGACCGGGTTTCGCGAAACGAGGTGCTTTTTGGACAGAATTTGCAAAATGCTGATTTCCCCAGCCTCCATTTCCTCCATTGGCGGCAACAAAGACTTGACCGTCTTCTATCATATCGGCTACGATCTCATCATCTTTATTCAAATTTTTGATCAATGTTCCAACCGGTACGGTAAGCGTAATATCTTTGCCTTTTTTCCCGGAACGATTATTACCCTCGCCGGGACGCCCATTTTCGGCTTTGTATTTTCTATTATACCGCATATCCTGAAGTGTATGCAATTGAGAGGACGCAATGATGATCACTGATCCGCCGTTACCGCCGTCGCCCCCATCGGGTCCACCCTTGGGCATAAATTTTTCACGATGAAAACTGACGCAGCCCCCACCTCCGTTGCCGGCAGTGATCTCGATCTGAGCTATATCTACAAATTTCATCTTTTCACCTTATTTGCTTCGGATGAAGTTTTAACAGATTCTTTTTTCTTGTAATCGTTAACGTAAAAGCCTTCACCCTTGTAGATTACACCGCCCCCACCGGATAACAAACGAACCAGTTCGCCACCACAGCTTGGGCATACTTTAAGGGGTTCATCTGACATATTCTGATATTTTGTCAGCTGTTGACTGCAAGACTTACATTTATATTCATAATTCGGCATAGTTTCTCTTTTACTTGACCTGTAAAGCTGCGATCGCTGTCAGGTTCACAATATCTTCAGTTGAACAACCGCGTGAAAGATCATGGATGGGTTTGTTCATACCCTGAATAATCGGACCGACTGCTTCATAACCCGCAAAACGTTGAACAAGTTTGTAACCGATATTTCCGGCATTCAAATCCGGAAAGATCAGGACATTGGCTTTACCTGCAACCAGTGAATCCGGCGCTTTTTTCTTACCGACTTTTTCTACGACAGCGGCATCCGCCTGCATTTCACCATCGATCTTTAATCTAGGCTGAGCTTTATGAGCGATTTGATAAGCTTTTTGAACTTTTCCTACGAGTTCATGATTGGCAGAACCCATAGTTGAGAATGAAAGCAAAGCCACTTGAGGTTCTTCATTGAAAATGGCCTGATGTGTCTTAGCCGTACTGAGAGCGATCTCGGCTAATTGTTCTGCATCGGGGTTGGGATTGACTGCGCAATCTGCGAAAGAGAGCGGCGGACGATGGTCCGGTGAGAACATGAGCATATCAGAGGACATTAGCGTAACACCGGGAGCGGTCTTGACGATTTGTAAACCGGCACGCAGAACGTGCGCCGTCGGATTCAAAGCACCGCTGATACAAATATCGGCACGCTCCATTTTTAACATCATAACGCCAAAAAAAGTAGGATCGCTCATGATCTCACGGGCGCGTTCAGGTGTCATTCCTTTTTTCTTGCGTAATTCAACATATTCTGTAACGTATGCTTCAAAATCAGGATCCTGTTCAGGATCGACCTGTTCAACCCCATCTAAGAATACACCGGCTTCGCTGGCGGCTGACAATAATTCTTCTTCTGAACCCAAGATAGTAACTCGGGCAATATTTTCTTTAGCGATTATAACAGCTGCAGCAGCGATCCGCGGATCTTTTCCTTCCGGTAGTACAATATGAACATCGGTTTCTTTGATTGCACGGAATCTCAAGCGTTCAAGAGGAGTCATTCATTTTCCTTCGTATCAAATTTATTTTTGAGTTCAATTCTTACATGGTCCGGCACAAATGATGTAACGTCACCGCCAAATTCAGCGATCTCTTTGATCATGGAAGAGCTTAAGTATGTATATTCTTCTTTCGGCATAAGGAACACAGATTCGACATTCTTGCCTATCTTACGATTCAACAGTGCCATTTGGAATTCATATTCAAAATCCGATACGGCCCGTAATCCTCTGATCAGCGCTATTGCACCCCGTTCGTGACAATAATCAACGATCAGTCCTCTAAAAGTATCCACTTTAATCTGCGGGATATCTTTGACCACATTTCGTATCATTTCTTCACGTTCTTTCATACTAAACAAGGGGGTTTTTCCCGTATTATCTGCAACGGCAACAATGACCGTATCAAAGATCCTTGATGCGCGTTTTATAATATCAAGATGCCCATTCGTAATGGGATCAAAGGTACCGGGATAGATTGCGATTTGACTCATATTGCCTCCTACATTGCAAACTTATAAATTTACGATTTTTTTATGTCGGTAACAATCATATTATTCAGTCATGATGGGCATTATGATTAAATAATTACTCCAAGAAATCGTAATCCTGCTGTGCCGATACATATCGGTAAACTTGTTTCCTCGATTCTCATCGAAGTAGGCACGTTCTTATTGTTATCATGATTATTAGAATTTATTATTGTTGTAAAAAAAAGGAACAGGCATGCCTGTTCCCTACACTTTTCGTCTTACGATTTACGTTTTACGTTTCACGGAAATTACATAATTCTTTAAAACACTATTCAAATGACGTTTTAAGTAAAAAATATTGGAACATATATAATCAAAATTCTTTTAGCATTTTGAAACCATTAAAATAATTGATAAATTTTATGCTGATGCTACGTATTGTAAAAAAATCTATCTGGATCACACTTGCTATCTTCCTGTTCATGGGATTAACCGGTTTCGGCATGCTGTATTATTTTTCACAGGATCTGCCCGATCTTGAAGAATTGGAGCGATTTGAGCCCGATGTTGTCTCAACTGTTTATTCTTCCGATGGAAAAATACTTACAGAATTCGGCATCAAGAACCGGACACTTATTCCTTTGGATTCGATCCCGAATTATGTAAAGAACGCTATTCTCTCAACCGAGGATAAAAAATTCTATGATCACTGGGGGATGGATATGCGCCGTTTTATGCAGGCTGTGTACATGAACCTCGTGCATGGCTTTGGTTCTCAAGGTGCTTCTACCCTCACCCAGCAATTAGCTCGAACTCTGCACCTTAACCGCCAGGAAACAATAAAGCGTAAAATACAGGAATTAATCGTAGCTATCCTGATCGAGCGCACCTATTCCAAAACCGAGATCCTTGAAATGTACCTTAATTCATCTTTCTGGGGACATGGCTGTTATGGGATCCAGGCGGCAACTGATTATTATTTTTCAAAAGAGGTACAGGATCTGACTCTCGATGAATCAGCTATGCTTATTGGAATTTTACCCGCACCGACTCGTTTTTCACCCCGATTTTATCATGATCGTGCCATTCGCAGACGAAATCTTGTCCTGCGCAACATGGTAAAAAATGATAAGATATCTCAGCAGGAATTTATGGATGCTCTTTCATCAGAGACAATCGTAAATTATATTGAGAACAGAAGTATCGCACCCTATTTTACAGAGTATGTCCGTTTGGAAGTCGCCAAGTTCTGTCGTACTCAAGGTATAGATTATTATCGTGATGGTTTGCAGATATTTACCACACTTAATCATGATATGCAAAATATCGCACGCCAATCTATTTCTAAACAATTGCTCACCCAGCAGAAAGTTTTGGATAAAAGTTTGCTTGAAAGTCCGGAATTTCTCTTAAGGATCTACAATCAATATTTCCCGAATCAAAAGCTTCCTTTGAGATATTTTGCGGATTATATGATCATTGCCATGGTGCCAAATGAAGAAAAACCGCCTGAACCGGATCAGCCCATTTTATATAATTACTTTTCCATTCCTAAAGACACAATAACACTAGTGCAAGATTCTACTTCTTCAGATTCAACTATAATGTTCGAACCCATTCAAATGATACTGCAAGATATCATGCCGGCCTTGCGTTTTGATTCTTTGGATTATTTTTATTCGTTTTCCGGTCTTTTACCGGATGATGAACGTCTGATATTTGAAAATCAATGGGATCCTTTTGTCTATGATACGCTCTATAAAGATACAACGTTATATAGCTTCTTCTTGAATGATTCACTACGTAGAGATTCTATTACCTTTGATCAGAGAACATGGTACACTATCATGGTAGATTCCACCTCTCTGGTCATGGATTCACTTTTATCCGCGCTTCCGCTTAAACCCAAGATAGTACAAGCAAGTATCTTTTCTGTGGCTCCATCCAATGGAGCCATACGAGTCATGGTAGGTGGCCGTGACTTTGAGGAAAGTAAATTCAATCGCGCCGTTCAGGCAAGAAGACAGCCCGGATCCACATTCAAACCCTTTGTTTATACATCAGTTATAGATAACGGTTATTCACCTGCCACTCAACTGTTAAATCAACCGCCCGCTATACCTCAATTGGATGGTAAACTATGGATACCCAAGAATTTTGATAACAGTACCGGCGGATTGATGACCTTGAGAGATGGTTTAAAAAACTCGGTCAACTTGATCGCAGCAAACGCAATTACTCAATTAACCACTCCGGAAGTTGTAATTAATTATGCCCGCAAGATGGGTATTACCACCAAGCTTCCCGCCTATCCTTCCCTGGCTTTGGGATCGGGAGAAGTCCTGCTAAACGATATGGTCTCCGCTTACGCCGTATTTGCCAATAAGGGTATCTGGAATCGACCGTACGCTATTGAACGCATTCTAGACCGTAATGGACGCGAAATATACCGTTCTCCGCGTGAAACACGAGAGATTTTAAGTGCTGAAACTAACTTTTTGATGGTCGATATGCTAAAAACCGTTGCCCGATATGGAACGGGCCAAAATGTTAGAAATGTTTACAAGTTCCGTGCTCCTTTTGGAGGTAAAACGGGAACCACAAATGATTATACCGATGCCTGGTTTGTGGGATTTACACCTATTCTGACTACAGGAGTTTGGGTCGGAGTAGATGATTCACGTATCCCCTTAGGTAAAAAACAATCAGGTTCCCGGGCTGCTTTACCGATCTGGGCGACTTTTATGAAAAACACCTATGATCAACTTGATCTTCCTCACCTTGATTTTGAACAGCCTGCAACAGTCCGCAGATTCAAGATCTGCAAGGAAAGTAAGCTTATCCCTACTCCCTTCTGTCCAACGGAATATGAACTCTTCAATGTCCGCTACGCACCTAAAGAAGAGTGCAAGATCCATGGCTTTGAAGTGAAAGAGCAACCGACAGGGATTGATTTTTAGACTAATAAAATAATAAACATATGTAGGGAACAGGCACGCCTGTTCCATTTAATGATATCTTTAATAATTGTCGGAAATCATGATAACAGAGAAATCCTGAAACCCCTGAAGCTTCGGGGCAAGATGACGATGTGTTGTGTTTAATTTTGATTGATATAAATAGAGGCGCAATAAATTGCGCCTCTACATCATAATTATATTTTTTATTGTTACGGAACAGGCATGCCTGTTCCCTACACTAATCGACTTTTTTACTCTTAAGCATTCACCTTCTCAATGATCACCGAAACAACTTTATCGATCGCTACGCGTTCCTGTTTTAAAGAATCGCGGTCACGGAGGGTAACACAGTTGTCTTCGAGAGATTCATGATCGATGGTCAGACAGAAAGGAGTTCCTATCTCGTCCTGACGACGATAGCGTTTACCGATGGAACCCCCATCGTCGTAAACAGTCGCAACATGTTTACGCAAATTATCGTAGAGTTTGCGGGCGACTTCAGGCATACCTTCTTTTTTAAAAAGTGGGAATACCGCAACTTTAAAAGGGGCAACTTTAGGTGAAAAACGCATGACCACACGGTCATTTTCTTCATCTTCCCAGTAAGCATCGGTCATGATCATGAGAACGGTACGGTCGACACCGCCTGAAGTTTCAATAACGGCCGGAATGATCTTGGCACCTTTGTTTTCCTGATCGACATAGTGTATCTTTTTCTTTGAATGTTCAATATGCTGATCCAGATCGTAAGTTCCACGATCCGCAATACCTTCAATTTCAGAAAATCCGTAGGGGAATTCATATTCTATATCATAACAAGCAATGGAATAATGTGCGAGTTCGTCATCACCATGTGGGCGCAAACGTAATTTTTCGGGTGCAATACCTATTGATTTGAACCAATTCAGTCTTTCTTGTAACCAATATTCCAACCATTCGGCGTTCTCACCCGGCCGGATAAAGAATTCCATTTCCATCTGCTCAAATTCCCGGGTACGGAAAATAAAGTTACCTGTGGTGATCTCATTTCGGAATGCTTTGCCCAACTGACCAATACCAAAAGGTAGTTTAACACGGTTAGAGGAAGTGACATTATTAAAATTAACAAAGATACCCTGTGCAGTTTCGGGACGAAGATAGACATCCAACGAACCTTCATCAGTGGAACCGAGCTTGGTCTTGAACATGAGGTTAAATTGCTTTGGTTCTGCCAATTCTCCCTTACATTCGGGACATTCACTTGTATTTTCGGGCAAATAATCCAAGCGATAACGACGCTTGCACTTTTTACATTCGGTCATGGGATCGTGAAAATTCACAACATGCCCCGATGCTTCCCAAACTTTGGGATGCATTAAAATAGCCGTGTCCATACCAAGAACATTTTCACGGGATGTGATCATTTCTTGCCACCAAAGATTTTTTACATTACGTTTTAGCTCGACACCCATAGGTCCGTAATCGTAAACGGCATTGATACCGTCATAAATTTCACTGCTTTGGAATAAAAATCCACGACGGCGTGAAAGGGCAACTAGTTTTTCCATCAAAGGATAGGACATTGGTTTTGGGGACATGCTTCTTCTCTTTCGTTTTTATTACTTTTTCTTAATAATAATTTTTAGTTTCATTTCAAAGATAAGTTAAGGTTAAGGTCAAGATTAAGGTTGAGAGTTTAGATCAAGATTCCTTTAACTAACCTTCCCATCTTCTCCTCTTCGACTACTCGACTTTTCGACTACTTTTTATCTTTTCCTTTTGCCTTTTTACTTTTCTCAATGATCTCATGACATAATTCAGGTGTCAGACTCTCAGGTTTGCTACCCTTGGGTATCTTAAAATTCTTACCACCAAAGACAATATACGGACCATAGCGACCATTCAGAACTTGAATTTTTTCTTTCGTAAAATCTTTGATCACTCGCTTGCGGGCTTTCTCACGACCTTCTTCGATCAGTTCGATCGCTCTTTTAGGTCCGACTTCAGCAGGGGTATCATCCTTTGCTAAAGCATAGAATTTATTTTTGTGCTTTACGTAGGGACCAAAACGACCGAAGGCGACCACCATAGGGTCTTCTTCGTAATGTCCGATAGTTTTAGGGAAGGAAAGTAAGCTTAAAGCTGAATTAAGATCAATAGAATCAAGACGCTGATCATCCTGAAGACTGGCAAAGCGTGGTTTTTCTTCCGATTTTGATTCACCGAGCTGAACCATAGGACCGAATCGACCGATCTTGACGTAGACATTATTCCCGCTCTCAGGATCAACACCAAGTAAGCGTTCACCTTTGAAGGTTTCGCTTTTGTCTCTTGTCTCTTCGATCTTGGCATGGAAAGGAACATAAAATTCTTTGATCATGGCGTGCCATTCCATCTTGCCGTCCGCAATCTTATCGAAATCCTGTTCAATGTGAGCCGTAAAATTATAATTGATAATATCGTCGAAATAATTGACCAGAAATTTATTCACGACACGGCCAATATCGGTTGGGAATAGCTTGGATTTAACCACATTGGCTTTTTCTTTCTTTATTTCCCGTTTGATCTCTCCATCAATCAAGCTGAACTGAAGGTAATCGCGTTCTACACCCGGTTTATTACCTTTTTCAACATATCCTCTTTTTTGAATGGTCGAAATAGTTGGTGCATAAGTTGAGGGACGGCCGATCCCAAGTTCTTCCATTTTCTTGACCAACATGGGTTCCGAATAACGAGAAGGTGGCTGAGAGAATTTCTCGGTGGCATCCATTTCCTGCAATGTTATCGTTTCACCTTCTTTCATGGGTGGAAGAAGCTTTGACTCATCATCACCGTTTTTATAGACTGCCATAAAACCCGGGAAAGTAATAACCTCACCTTTGGCTTCAAGAATTTCGGCATTTTTATCATTTGCGATCTGAACGGTGGTACGTTCAATTTCCGCTGCGGTCATCTGTGATGCCATTGTGCGACGCCAGATCAGTTTGTATAAACTTTTAAGGTTCTTGTTATCCCCTGCTTCAAGAACTTTCATATTTGTAGGACGAATGGCCTCATGCGCTTCCTGAGCTCCTTTGGCCTTGGTCTTGAATTTACGAGTATGCGAATAAGCATCTCCAAACATTTCAACGACCTGTTCTTTGACCATGCTTAATGACATATTCGAAAGATTCAATGAATCGGTACGCATATAAGTAATATTACCTGCTTCATATAATTTCTGTGCCAGCATCATGGTCTGTGAGACCGAGAAACGCAATTTTCGGCCGGCTTCCTGCTGTAATGTTGAAGTCGTAAAGGGTGCGGGAGCATTTTTCTGAGCTTTTTTCTTTTCTATACCCGAGATATGAAAATTTGCAGCAATACAGGATTGAAGAATTTTTTCAACATCTTCTTCTCTTTTATATCGTTTTGATAATTCGGCATTGATCTCTGTGCCATCACTCAAAGTAAAAATAGCTGTGACTTTAAATGAAGCTTGAGTTTCAAAAGCTTCGATCTCTTCTTCGCGTTCCACGATCAATCGAACCGCAACGGATTGGACACGACCGGCTGAAAGTGAGGGCTTGATCTTCCTCCATAACAAGGGAGAAAGTTCAAAGCCGACCAGTCGATCCAAAACTCGGCGAGCCTGCTGAGCATTTACAAGTTCCAAATTGATCTTCTGTGGATGTTGAACAGCTTCTTGAACGGCATTCCTGGTGATCTCATGAAAAGCAATACGCTTGATCCGGGTTTCATCTAATTTCAATAATTTGGTTAGATGCCAGGCAATTGCTTCCCCTTCCCGGTCGGGGTCAGTTGCGATATAAACATTCTCTGCAGCTTTCACTGCTTTCTTTAAATTCATGATTACATCATTCTTTCCCTGAAGCGCAATATATTTCGGTTCGAAATTATTTGCGGTATCAATACCCAATTCTTTTTTCGGAAGATCACGAATATGGCCAACCGTTGCCAGAATATTAAAATTATCCCCAAGATATTTCTTGATGGTTTTCGCTTTGGAGGGTGATTCGACTATAATACAATTTTGAGCCATGAGTTTCCTTTCAGAAATTTTTGCAAATATATGTATAAAATACCTTAAAATCCAAATTTATAAGAAATGTGTGATATATGATACAAAAAACACCTCTAAAGAGGTGTTAGTATTGCAACTTTTATTTAATAATGTAGAATCGTATGATTTTAGGCCTTTATTATACCGTTTCTTACAAGTATATTCTTTTTGCATTTTAATTTTTTTTACCCCAAATTTACAAATGCGCAGAAGGGAAGAAAAAACAAAGAATTTTTCTAAGCAATTCGTACCTGAGAATATCCGCGATGTCTTCGTAAAAGCCGTTAAACAGGCTTTAAAAGTTTCCTGGATGTTAATAAAGATCTACATTCCCATTTCTTTATTAACGGCTTTTCTGGATCAAATCGGTTTTCTTGATCTGATAGCACCGGTATTTGAGCCGGTCATGAAATTGCTGGGACTTCCCGGGGAAGCGGCATTGGTATTGCTTGCCGCCTGGATCAACAATCTTTTTGCGGCGATCGCTGCCGCATCCGTGATCGAATTAACTTTCAGACAGATCACGATCATTGCCATTATTACCGGTTTTGCTCATAATCTTATTCTTGAAACCACTGTCCTCATGAAATTAAAGATGGGACGGATCGGCATTGCTTTTTCACGTATTGTTTTCAGTCTTCTCGTCGGTATGTTATTGAATCTAATTATGCCCGAGGTCGTTCAGGGTGTTGTCATGAATCCATATTCTTCAGCAAGTGACTTCACTTGGGTCAATTTTCTGATGAAGATCAGCATTACTTCTCTGGAAATTATTGGATTAATGTTTATCGTCATGCTCATTTACGAATTTCTTATTTTCTGGAAACAGAGTCAAAAAATTAAACAAAAGCTCAATTTTATTACACGTTTCTTCGGGATGTCCGCAAATGCATTGGGGCCTTGGATGGTAGGATTCTTTATAGGTATTGCCTATGGAGCCGGCATTCTATTCCGAATGAATGAGAACCACCAGCTAAAACACAAAGATGTTTGCTTATTGACCATTTCCATGTGTATTGTCCATGCACTGGTTGAGGATACTATTTTCTATGTCGTTGTCGGTGCAAATGTTTGGTGGATATTGGGAGTTCGGCTTCTTGCATTAATTATCATTCTACGACTGGTATCACGTGGTGAATTTTATAAAAAACTGACTTGGATTGGTCTGCCGAAGATAGTAGAAGAGTCAGAGAGTTGAGAGTCGACGGTCGAAAAGGCGAAGAAGCTTAGTCAAAGGACCTTGATCTTAATCTTAATCTTCACCCTGAACCCCATACCTTAAATCATAAACCAATTTTTACGCAGGAGTTATTTATGAATGAACGAACTTTTAAGACTTATCCTTATCGCTGGGTCGTTCTGATCGCTTTTATGCTGGTCAGTATGGTAGTGAACATTCAGTGGCTGACCCATGCCCCTGTAGCTCGTGCTGCGGAGACATTTTATGCCGGCCAATTCAATCCAAATTCCATTTTCAACATTGATTTTCTTGCAATGGCCTATATGCTGGTCTATCTGATTTTTAGTATTCCGGCATCCTACGTGATCGATACCTGGGGTATAAAGAAAGGTATTGGGATCGGTGCCGCCCTCTGCGGTATTTCCGCCTTAATGAAAGGTATTTTCGCTGATTCATTTACCGCACAGATCATTTTTCAGTTGGGTCTGGCAATATCGCAACCTTTTATTCTAAATGCACTTACGGCACTTACTGCGCGTTGGTTCCCCCTCAAAGAACGCGGAACGGCAGCGGGATTGGGAACGCTGGCACAATACCTGGGGATTATTATTGTGATGATGGTCACACCGCTTATGGTAGCCAGCAATCCATCACTCGCAAATTATGGTGAAGGAATGCAAAAAATGCTCCTGATCTATGGTATCATTACCTTTGCGGCATCTCTGACGGCTATTCTCCTTATCCGTGAGGAACCGCCTACCCCACCGGGAGATGAGCCCTATGAACGCCATAAATTCACCGACGGGCTCAAGTTCATTTTTCGCCAAAAAGATATGCTGATCACCATCGGGATCTTTTTTATCGGACTGGGAATTTTTAATGCGGTATCATCGATGACCGATTCCATTGCCGAATATCTGAATGTGAAGGATTCAGATGGAATGATCGGAGGAATTATGCTGGTCGGTGGCATCGTCGGTGCCGTTATCCTCCCGATCCTTTCGGATAAATTCCAAAAACGGAAATTGTTCGTCAATATTTGTCTTATCGGGATGGTTCCCTCTTTAGCAGGGATCGCATTCGCGGGAATGATCACCTCTACTCCCGAAGCGGCTTACACAGTTGCATTGATCTCATCTTTCTTCCTAGGATTCTTTGTGATGAGTGCCGGACCGATCGGTTTTCAGTATGCTGCCGAGGTTTCCTATCCAGCACCCGAGTCAACCTCTCAGGGACTATTACTACTCTCAGGACAGATCACAGGGCTGATATTTGTTGCCGCCATGAGTACACGCTCCAACGCTTACTTGCCCTTCTTTATGAAATTCTTTGTGGTCATAGGCGTGGTTGCCCTGATCTCATCGTTCTTTCTGAAAGAATCGAAGCCATTAAGTGATTTAGCAAATAAATAGTGAATAAAAAAAGGATCTGCTTTGAGCAAATCCTTTGAAATATATTGTACGGAACGGTTTAAAACCGTTCTGTACTTTTTTTATTACGGTTTAAGACGAGCCATCGTCCTTGGCCACGGAATACACTCACGCACATGATGCGTGCCACAGATCCATCCAACCGTACGTTCCAATCCCAAACCAAAACCGGAATGAGGAACGGAACCGTAGCGACGAATATCCAGGAACCATTCAAAATCTTCTTTGGGAAGATCTTCTTTTTTAATTCTATCCAGAAGAACATTGATATCTTCTTCACGCTGTGAGCCGCCGATGATCTCTCCATGACCTTCGGGTGCGATCATATCTACACCGAGTACATAGCGTTCATCTTCAGGATCACGTTTCATATAAAATGCTTTCGTGGTTGCCGGCCAGCGCCAGATCATGACAGGTTTATCGTATTCTTCTGCAATAGCTGTTTCATGTGGTGCACCCAGATCATCACCCCATGTAATATCAAATCCTTTTTTCTTGAGCAGATCAAGAGCTTCGTCATAAGTAATACGAGGGAATGGTCTTTGAACTGCTTCCAGTTTAGCTATATCACGATCCAGTATTTCTAATTCGCGACGACAATTTTTTAAAGTACGCTGAACCAGATATTCAACGAATTCTTCAGCTAAGTCCATATCATCATAAATATCAAAAAAGGCCATTTCAGGCTCGATCATCCAGAATTCCGTCAGGTGACGGCGGGTTTTGGATTTTTCGGCCCGGAAACAGGGACCAAAACAATAGGTACGATTCAAGGCCATAATGGCGGCTTCGCTGTAAAGTTGGCCGGATTGGGTCAAATAGGCTTTACGATCAAAATACTTTGTCTCAAACAAAGTCGTAGAGCCTTCTGCGGCATTGGGGGTGAACATAGGTGAATCCACCAGAGTAAAATCCCGTTCGTTGAAAAAGTCCCGGGATGCCTGTTCCATTTCAGCCCGGATCTTCATAATAGCATAGGGACTGCGGGAACGCAGCCAAAGATGACGATTATCTATCAAAAAATCTACGCCATGTTCTTTCAAGGCAATGGGATATTCTTCAGCAATGTGAATAACTTCAATATCATTGACGAGCAATTCATAACCGGCTTCCTGTTTGGGAGCTTCCTGCACAATACCTGTTACGGCAAGTGAAGATTCTTGAGTAAGAGTATTTTTCAACTCAAAGATATCTTCTCCGACTTCATTTTTAAGAACAACACACTGAATGAACTCAGTTCCATCCCTAAAAACAAGGAACCAGATCTTTCCGCTTTTTCGGATATTATAAACCCAACCTTTAAGTGTAATTTCTTTACCTAAATGTTTTGAAATATGTTTTGCCAGTATATACTCGGCCATAAAAGCTCCTATTATTTACATTTTTCCTCAAATTCAGCCATAAAATTAAGATTTTTCCTTGCCTTATCAAATAAAAAACTCATAACTTTCATCCTAATCAACTGAGGAGAATATATGTCGCGTTTTCGTAACATTACGGTACGAAATGAAGTACCTGAAGAATTTAAAGATTTTAAAGATTTCTCATATAACCTTTGGTGGAGCTGGCAACCTAAAGCTTTGCAACTTTTCCGCCAATTGGCCGGTGATCTTTGGCATAAAGTGGATCATAATCCCTTAACACTCATGAAACAAATATCACAAACAGACCTGAATAAAAAAGGAAATGATCCTGCATTCGTATCACAATTTCATGAAGTACTGGATGATTTTAACACATATATGACCCATAAAGACACTTGGTTCGATAAGAATTTTAAGGGCAACAAAGATTTTAAAGTTGCTTACTTCTCAGCTGAATTCGGTGTTCATGAATCAGTTCCGGTTTATTCAGGCGGATTGGGAATTCTTGCCGGTGATCATTGCAAATCGGCTTCCGATCTTGGTATTCCCCTGGTCGGTGTTGGTATGATGTATAAACAAGGTTACTTTATTCAACGTATCGATGGTGAAGGTAAGCAGGAAAATATTTACCCAACCTACGATTTTGAAGATATCCCGGTTACTCTGGTTTTGGGTAAAGACGATAAGCCTGTAACCATTTCCGTGATGTTCCCCGGTCGTAAGATCTATGCCCAGATATGGAAAATGCAAGCCGGTCGTACTTCGATCTATTTGCTTGATACCGATATTCCCGAGAATTTGCCTGAAGATCGTATCGTCACATCACAGCTCTACGGTGGTGATCAGAATATGCGTATTACTCAGGAGATCCTTTTAGGTATCGGTGGTGTTCGTGCTTTGCGGGCAATGGATATTAAACCCAGTATTTATCACATGAATGAAGGCCACTCGGCTTTTCTTGGTATCGAATTGATCCGTGAATATATCGCAAAAGGTTATTCGGTCAATCTCGCACAGGAACTGGTTTCTTCAAAAGCGATCTTCACCACACATACACCTGTCCCTGCAGGTAATGACGCCTTCAATGAAATGATGATGAAAGAATATTTCGGTGCTCAGTTGGATCCTTATGGCATCAGCTGGGAGCAGTTCTTTGCTATGGGTAAAGATGCTACTACCGGCTTGTTCAGCATGACCATCCTCGCTTTAAATTGTTCAAAGAGTTCCAATGGTGTAAGTGAACTACACGGTGAGATCAGCCGTAAAATATGGAACGATGTTTGGAAAGATATTCCCTACTATGAGGTACCGATCATACATATCACCAACGGCGTTCATACCGAAACCTGGATGGCCAAAGATTTAAAAAAACTTTACAGCGAATATTTGACGGATAATTGGGTAGATCTGATCGATGACCCTAAAACCTGGGAAAGAGTTGACAACATCCCCGGTAAAAAACTCTGGGAAGCCCATTCTAAGCGTAAAGCCCGTCTGACAGATGTCGTAAAACGCCGTATCCGCGCTCGTAACGAACGAAATGGTGTTCCGACACATATTACAGACAAGATATGCGAAAATATTCCTGAGAACGCTCTATTTATAGGTTTTGCCCGTCGTTTTGCGACCTATAAGCGGGCAACTCTTATCTTCCATGATGAAGATCGTCTGAAAAAAATCCTCAATGATAAAGATAAACCTGTCGTACTCTTCTTTGCCGGGAAAGCCCATCCGGCCGATCGCCCGGGACAGGAACTGATCCGCCAGATCTATGAACTATCCATGAAAGATGAATTTCTTGGCAAGGTCATTCTACTTGAGAACTATAATATGTCACTCGCCCGTTATCTGGTATCGGGTGTGGATATTTGGCTGAACAATCCGCGCCGTCCTCGTGAGGCAAGCGGAACATCCGGTGAGAAAGTTCCGATCAACGGTGGTATCAATTTTTCCGTACTTGATGGTTGGTGGCGTGAAAGTTATAATGGTAAGAATGGCTGGTCCATAGGAGAAGAGAAAGAATACGATCATTTGGATATTCAGGATAGTGAAGACGCCAACAGCATGTATTATACTCTGGAAAACTCGATCATCCCCGAATATTATGAAATAACGGATGATGGTTTTTCTCCCGCCTGGGTCAAACGAATGAAGGATTCGATCAAATCAGTTGTTCCAACCTTCAGCACAGCGCGTATGGTAAAAGATTATGTCAATCAACTTTACATTCCTGCTCATAAATACAGTAAAGCTTTAGAGGCCGATGAAGAAAAAGGTGCAAAAAACCTGGCTAAGTGGAAAAACAAGGTCAACAAAGCATGGAATAAGGTATGGATCACAGAGATCAATCCCATTGGGGATTTTACCAATGAATTGAGTATTACCTTGAATGCAGATATCGATCTTGACGGTTTAAGTCCCAAGGATGTTGTCGCGGAAGCTTTGCTGGTTCGCGAAGGTTTCGAAGATCAATTGCCTATTGCAGTAAAAAAACTGAAACTGAAAGAAACATCCAAATCTAACCGTCACATTTACAGCGGGGAACTACAGATTCCCAAAGGTGGAAAATACAAATACGGGATCCGGGTACGTCCGGTTCATCCTTTGTTAAAAACCCCCTTTGAACTGCGCTTGATCCGGTGGATGGAATTCTAAGATAGTAACTAGTGACTAGAAACTGGTAACTGGTTTATATAGAAGTAGGGGCTCGACACTTGTCCTTCGTAGCTTTAGCGCAGGAGGATGTCGAGCCCTTTTCGTTTGTGCGTTGAAATTATAATCTGTGATCGGTGACCAAACGTTCTAAAATATAATCCTTGTTTACAAATAAAATTTGATGTCATTTCGACCGTAACGAAGTGAAGTGAAGAAATCTCAAATTATTCATTTCATTATTGTATTTTCAGAATCATGACTACAGAAAAATCTCCCTTCGGGACCCCTTGTATGTTACCAACCGGTAACATTTTTTATTTATATTAAAAAGAGTCCGCCGCCTATGGCCATAGACGGCGGAGAAGCCTGTCAAGATCGAGGAACCCCTGGTATGTAAACATACAATACG
>JAYEJI010000050.1:0-16977 GCA_034660515.1 Fidelibacterota bacterium | reverse complement strand
GCCCCAAGCCCCAAGTCCCAAGCCCCAAGCCCCAAGTCCCAAGCCCCAAGCCCCAATTTTTTAAATTATTGTCATTTGCCTTTTGCTATTTAAACGATTTTTAATTAGAATTTAGCATAAAATATTGAATAATCATGTAAGGAGTGAAGACATGAATTTACATTGGTTGGACTTCTCTGTTATCATTTTGTTTTTCTTCGTGATCTTTGGCATTGCGGCTTATTATTCACGTAAAGCCAGTCAGGGAACGACTCAGTTTTTTCTATCCGGCAGGAATTTGCCCTGGTGGTTGGCCGGTACGGCCATGGTGGCTACCACTTTTGCCGCCGACACACCCTTAGCCATTACCGAATTGGTCGCTAAGAATGGTATCGCCGGGAACTGGTTGTGGTGGAATATGGCGATCGGTGCCATGCTGACGGTGTTCTTTTTTGCCCGTCTTTGGAGACGTTCAGGTGTTATGACGGATGTAGAATTCGTTGAATTCCGTTACTCAGGTAAAGCTGCAGCATTCTTAAGAGGATTCCGGGCTATTTATCTGGGTTTGTTCATGAATGTTATCATTCTGGGTTGGGTGAATAAAGCCATGGAAAAGATCTTTGTGGTAACCGTCCCGGAGATCAATGCATTTCTGCTGGTTTGTATAACTGCCGTGATCATTGCAATCTATGCATCTGCATCGGGACTTGTGGGAACTTCCCGTACAGATAGTTTTCAGTTCCTTTTTGCCATTGCAGGGTGTATCGTACTTGCAATAATTGTTGTCCGTTTACCGGAAGTCGGCGGCTTGGCCATGCTTAAAACCAAACTTCGTCCCGAGTTGATCGAGTTTGTCCCGAGAATTGGAAATATTACAGCCAACGGGATCACTGGAGGGGCAATGGCCCTCACCGTAGGTGCATTTATAGCACATATTGGTTTACAATGGTGGGGAACCTGGTACCCCGGTGCCGATCCCGGTGGCGGTGGTTATATCGCTCAGCGAATGATGTCGGCAAAAGATGAAAAACACAGTCTTTTTGCAACTCTATGGTTTACAATTGCGCATTACACGATCCGTCCATGGCCTTGGATCCTTGTAGCATTAGCTGCTTTGGTCATTTTACCACGAGCGGAAGATCCTGCTCAATTGCAATTAGAAAGCCCGAGTATGTATGTCATGGCAGAACAAGTATTTAAAACCCCCTCCCTCCTGAAATCCGATAATCCGAATTATCAGACGGAAGAATTTAAAGCCTATTATGAAAAATATGAGAACACGGTTGACCCGGGTCGAATGTACCCGAAATTGATGGTGCGCTATTTACCCAAAGGTCTCCTTGGCTTACTGATCGCTGTCTTTTTAGCGGCATATATGTCAACGATTTCTTCACAGCTGAATTGGGGTACTTCATATATGATCAACGATTTTTATCGGCGATTTATTAAAAAGAAGGCAGATGAAAAACACTATGTAAAAATGTCAAGACTGACCATGTATTTAATGATACTCATATCCTTATTGGTTACACGCTTCTTACTGACAACCATTTCAGGTGCCTGGGAATTTATTATCAATGCAAGTGCAGGTTTGGGATTAGTGCTTATTCTACGTTGGTTCTGGTGGCGGATCAATGCCTGGTCTGAGATCGCCGCTATGATTGCTCCACTTATTATTTATCCTATTGTCCGAGCCTGTGGCATGGAATCTCCCATAACCTTGTATCCGATTATTTTTGGTACAACACTTGTTTGGGTTCTTGTAACATTTTTAACCAAACCTTCTGATGAAAAAACATTAAAGAAATTTTATAAAAAGGTTCATCCCGGTGGCTGGGGCTGGAAGAAAATATCTGCTCAAATGCCGGATGTAAAAAGTGATACGGGTTTTGGAAGAATGTTCATTTCATGGGGATCCGGTGTTGTATTGATCTACAGTTTTCTCTTTGGGCTTGGGAAAGTCTTTTTCCTTGAATGGTGGTCAGCCGTATTGTATTTTACGCTGGCAATTCTGTCGGGTGTAATAATCTTTTTCAATATGAAAAAACAAGGATTTGAAACTCTCGGCAAATAAGTATTGGGGAGGTAATGCAGGAAGTCGATCATGTAAATATGAAATACATTGAACCTATAGTAGAATATTTGAAAAAAACAGGATGAGAGGAATAAATGAAACGATTTTTTATTATTACTATGTGTATTCTTAATATTGGGCTTGGTTTTGCAAAACCGGATAATGCACCAAAGCAAGAATTCAGAGGAGTCTGGTTGTCTACCGTAGCCAATATAGATTGGCCGGAAGATAAATATGATCCAGAGGTTAAAAAACAAGCCGATCTGGTCAAATTTATGGATACTTTGAAAGCTAGCGGCGTTAATGCAGTTCTTTTTCAGGTTCGTCCCGCCTGTGATGCCATGTATAATTCACCTTATGAACCCTGGTCATACTGGTTTAGCGGGTCGCAAGGGGAAGGACCCTCGGCCGATTCACTATGGGATCCGCTCGAATTTGCGATCAGGGAAGCGCATAAGCGCGGAATGGAACTTCATGCATGGGTCAATCCCTATCGTGCCGTTCATGCTCCCGATATGATCGACAGCTCATTTTATCTACATGAGAGTCATGTTCTTAAAACACATCCTGAATGGCTCTTAAAATTCAATAGTGTTTATATTTTAGATCCCGGACAGGAAAAAGTTCGTAATTATATTCGCCGGGTATTTATGGATATTGTGACTCGTTATGATATCGATGGTATTCACATGGATGATTATTTTTATCCCTATAGTGGTATAGTAGGTGAAGATTCACTGACCTTTGAAAAAGAGAATAGGGGAATTGAAGATATCCATGACTGGCGTCGTGATAATATCAACTTGCTTGTGCAAACGGTATCAGACAGTATCGATGAAATAAAGCCATGGGTAAAATGGGGGATCAGTCCCTTTGGTATTTACCGACCGAATGTGCCTGAAGGCATAGAAGGATTTGACGCATGGTCAGTTCTTTATTGTGATCCTTTGGCATGGTTGCGGGCCGGAAGTGTTGACTATATTACTCCTCAATGTTACTGGCAGTTTGGCGGGGGACAGGATTACGGAAAATTGATCCCCTACTGGTCAGCTCTAGCTAAAAAATACAAACGTCATTTTTATCCGGGTCAGGCATTGTATCGTGCCGGAGATCGCTTCCCTGAGGGTGAGATCCCTCGTCAGATTCGTCTTAATCGCGAAACCAACGGATGTCAGGGAAGTATTTTCTTTACGGCCAACAACTTTTTTCACAATCCAAAGAATACTATAGATTCATTAAAACAGGATCTATATGCAACTACGGCTTTATGGCCGGTTTATTCTCATCAGAAAGGCAAAGCACTTAAAGTGCCGGTGGTTTTCTCTGAACGCATGGGTGATGAAGAAGTCATGCTTAGCTGGGAACTGGATCCCAATGCCTGGGGTTATGTGGTTTACAGGTCCAAAATCCAGCAGGATCTTGGAAGATCAGGTTCTACTATTCTTGATATCGTAACCGATGGAAAAGGATCTTATCTTGATCTGACCGACGAACAATGGTTCTATGCCGTCACCGCACTGAACAATTTTAAACTTGAGAGCAGGCTGGCGCATGTAGTCTATGATTTTGTTGCACCACGTAAACCGGTCTATGGCTCTACCGTAAAATTATGTTTTGTTCCGTTTGTATGGAAAATATATCCGCAGACGGAAAGTTATCATATTCAGGTCGCAACCGATAAAGAATTTGACTTTATTGTCTATGAAGAACGTTTGCTGGACAGAAACCGTTTAAATAAAAAACTTCCTAAGGGTTATACATTTTATTGGCGTGTAAAAGCGGATAATACGGATGACTGGTCCCCAATCTGGAACTTTAAATATTAATTGATCTAGTTAAAGGATGAAGATGAGAAAAACTTTAATGGCAATATTAGTGCTGAGTATGATTATAAGTAAACTTTTTGCTTTAGATATGTCACCCAAACGCGAATTTCGTGCCGTTTGGCTATCTACGGTAGTAAACATCGATTGGCCTAAAAATAAATTGGACTCTGATTCGAAAAAACAAAATGACTTAAGAAATTATCTGCTTATGCTGAAAAATAACGGAGTAAATGCTGTGCTAATGCAAGTGCGCTGTTCCTGCGATGCTATGTACAAATCAGATATTGAGCCATGGTCATACTGGTTCAGTGGTACACAAGGTACCGGACCTTCGGTGGAGTGGGATCCGCTGACATTTGCCGTTGAAGAAGCACACAAGCTCGGTATGGAACTCCATGCCTGGGTCAATCCTTATCGTGCAGTCGTAAATCCTACGTCATCAAACGTGAATGATAGTCAATATATTAGTGCCGGTCATGTTACAAAACAGCATCCGAACTGGATACTGAAATTTTCGGGTGTACATATTTTGAATCCCGGTTTGCCTCAAGTAAGAGATTACATTTCTAATGTTCTGATGGATATTGTTAACCGCTATGATATCGACGGTTTGCACATGGATGATTATTTTTATCCTTATAGCGGCATTAATAATGAAGATGCTTCTACATTTTCAAATTACCCGCGTGGATTTTCTAATATTCATAATTGGCGGCGAGATAACATTAATTTACTGGTAGAAACTATTATGGATAGTATCAATGTAATCAAACCATGGGTGAAATGGGGCATTAGTCCTTTTGGAATCTATCGTCCGGGTATTCCCGAAGGTATTACCGGTTTTGATGCTTACAGTATACTCTATTGTGACCCTCTTGCCTGGCTGGCAGCACAAAGCGTTGATTATATCACACCGCAATGTTACTGGCCTTTTGGCGGTGGACAAGATTATGGAACACTAATCCCATGGTGGGCCGGACAAGCACAACATTATGGTCGACATTTTTATCCCGGTCAGGGTATGTATCGGGCAGGCGGTTGGGATCGCGGTGAAGTTCCCCGGCAAATCCGTTTAAATCGTGAGACCGATAATTGTGATGGCTCGGTTTTCTTTACCGCTAATGACTTTTACGATAATCATAAGAACACGATCGATAGTTTAAAACTTGATCTTTATCGTTATCCTGCCTTATGGCCGGTCATGGACTGGAAAGACAGTATTCCACCTTCAGAGCCGACGAATGCCTTATATGCAGTAGAAACGGATGGCAGTAAAACTATTTCCTGGGATGCGCCGGCCTATAGTGATCCGTCTGATTCCGGTTATGCTTATGTGATCTATCGCGCACCTTATCCTCTCGATGATATATCAAATATGTCCAATGCAGAAGAAATTCAGATCAATCAAGATCATTTATATGTGGATGAAAATAGAGGTATGTACTATTACGGTATTACCAGTTTGGATCGCAATAAATTGGAAAGCAATATAGCTGATATTGATTATCCCTTCATCCATCCAATGTTTCCCGACTATGCAGACGATTCCACACCCAAAGATCTTGACCTTAGCTGGTCGGATCGTACAGGTGCGACCCAGTTTACTCTGGAGATCTCCGCTTCGGATGATTTTACAACACCCTTGCAGCAGTTCACTCTCAACGACACGGTAAAAAATGTCGCACTGGATTATCAAACATCCTATTTCTGGCATGTTAAAGCGGATAATACCGTTTATTGGTCGCCTACTTGGATCTTTACAACAGAATTGCCGCCACAAGTACGGATCCAAACTCCTTTGGCATTTTATGAAGGAACGGATTTAAATCCTGTTTTAACATGGAATCATTTTGAAGATGCAAGTTCATATGAATTGCAGGTTGCCATGGATCCCGGGATGAATATCAAGATCGTCAATGAAACTTCACTAACAGATACCAGTTGGCAAATGAGTGACCTGAACTATGCCAGTTACTATTATTGGAAGGTTCGTTCCGGTAAATATGATCGCTGGACAGATATCATGTCATTCAAAACAAGTGAAAGATTTATCGAAACTCTTTGGGCACACAGTGCCATGACAGAAAATTATCCCGCTTTCCTGGATACAAATCTGGAAGCAACGGGACTTGCCTTGGGATCTTATCAGGATAACGATATCCTTGTACTATTACAAAGCCATGAAGACAGTATAGGCATTAATGCTATGAACGTTCTCACGGGTGATAATATTCCTTTTACATTGGATCTTACCGGAGTTGAAGGTGGAAAACATGCATTGCGTGATATAGAATTTTCAGAAGACGGTGTGATCTATGCCGCCAATTGTGCCACGATCGGCGAAACTTTCAAGGTCTACCAATGGACCGATCCGGAACAGCCCCCGGTTTGTGTTTATGAAGCAGCAGACATAGCGTATCGTTTAGGTGATCATATCACCGTGGATGGACGTTATGATGACGGATCTGTGCGTATTTTTGCTCCTGCAACGAAATCATATAAAATGATCAAACTTGATTGGAATAGCGTCAGTTCAGGTTTTGAGGCTACACAATTGACTCTTGAACGGGATAATAACCGGAATCCTTGTATGGCTTTGGTTCCGGGTAAAGATGAAATGTTTGTAACATCCAACGAATATTATCTCCGTCATTTTACTGCAAATGGCAGTAATATTGACTGGATGAAAGGCAATTTGAACCTGCCTATGAATGCAAATGCCATCAGTTCTTTCTCCTATAATGGAAAAACCTATGTTGCCGGTTATGTTCAGGATACGGAAGCCGCTTATATTATTGATGTCACCAATGGAGTACGTACGGCATTGAAGGCAGGAACCACCTATCGTTTGGGTATCAATGACAACCGATTGCTTCTGGGAGATATTGAGGTACAGGATCATAAGGACGGAACGTTTACGATCTTTGTTCTTGGCAATCGAAATGGACTTGCCGCTTATACCTTTGATGCTGCTTCAGCTATGGTTGATATCGCTGATGTTATTACCCCCGGAAATTTTAAACTGGGTCAGAATTATCCCAATCCTTTCAATCCGGTAACGACCATACCTTACAATTTGGTTGAAGATGCTCAAATTGAGATTAGCATTCACGATATAAGAGGTCGTTTGATCCAAATATTATACGAGGGTTATCAAATTGCCGGCAGTCACGAAATCAATTTCAATGCTTCAGATCTAAGCTCCGGGATGTATGTATGTATCCTGGAAATGGGAGATATGCAGGTTTCGCGGAAATTAACACTAATTAAATAGTAACTGATGACTAGAAACTAGCAACTGGTTTACATAAATGCAGGGGCCCCGAAACATCGGGGTCCTTTATTTTTAGACATCAATAATTGTACAATAGAGAAGTGAAAATAAAAATGATGGATTATAGATTATGAATTATGAATGAAAAGAAATATCTTCTCGTCACTTGTCACTTGTCACTCGTCACTCGTCACTTTCTTTACATTTCGCGCAAATTCCAAATATCTTCATCGTATGTCGTGTGGGTGTAAAATCATAAGAGCGGCAAACGGCATCCTGTAGGGTTTCAAGATCCCGGTCATGAAATTCAATGATATTTCCGCAGATCTTACAAATCATGTGATCATGATGTCCTTTCACGACCTCATAGATCTTCTCATCATTGATACTACGTATATATTTGATCAGGCCGGCGTCATCAATGGTCTTTATGCTCCGGTATACCGTTGCTCTCGAGATGCGTTTTTCCGCACGACCCATTTTCCGGATGATATCATCGATCTTGAAATGTCCTTTTTGTTTCAGGACTTCATCAAGGATATTCAATCGCTCAGGAGTAATATTCATGCCTTCCGTACGAAGAAAATCAATATAAAGTTCATGTGTATTTTTCTTGTTCATATTATAAACCGGAGAAAACAGAAAGCTGATATACCACAAAAGAAGCGATCCAGGCTACGATCAAGGTATATGCCACAAATACGACAGTCCATAATTTTGAATTACTTTCTTTGAAAAAAACTGCAACTGATGCAATACATGGAATATACAGTAAAACAAATATCATGAATGATATTCCTACCGCTTGTGAGTATTCCGGATCTTCTCTCAAAGATTCCGCTAAAGTCTTTGTGCCACTTTCCGTATCTCCAATAGCATAGATAGTCCCCATGGTAGAAACAACGATCTCCTTGGCGGCCAATCCGTTTACCAAAGCGATATTCAAACGCCAATCGAAACCAAGAGGTTTGGATATTGGTTCCAGGAATTTCCCGATCCGTCCGACTACACTGTAGGATAATTGCTCAGCTTTTTCAAGTCTGTCTATATGCTCCGGATCAACATTTTCCTCTTGCCGATTCAATTCGTATTTTTGATGAACTTCCGCATTTTTTGGATAAGAACTGGCGAACCATATAATGATACTTGCCAGTAGGATTACCGTTCCGGCTTTCTTGATGTACAACCAGGCACGATTCCAGGTCTGTTGGACCATGCTTCTTGCAGAGGGTTTTCGATAGGGGGGTAATTCCATGACGAAGGGTTCAGATTCATCTTTAAATGCTGTTGATTTCATTAATTTAGCTGAAAGAAGTCCAATAAAGATACCGAATAGATAAATTCCAAATAGTATATTCCCTGCCATCGAAGGAACAAAAAAAGCGGAAATGATAACAGTATAAAGCGGAAGTTTTGCACCACATGAGAAAAAGGGTACCACCATCATGGTCGTAATGCGATCCCCGCGGTTACGCAAAGTACGCGCAGCCATCATAGCCGGAACAGAACATCCGAAACCGGTGATCATGGGAATGAACGATTTCCCATGCAAACCGATACGGTGCATAAGTTTATCAATAACAAATGCTACCCTTGCCATATATCCGGTCGCTTCAAGCAGAGAGATACATAGAAATAAAATAAGGATATTAGGTAGAAAGACCAGTACTCCGCCTACACCGGCTATCACACCATCCAATAATATTGATTTAAGCATTGAAGCCGGTATGATCCCGTCAAGATATGAAGTAAATGACTGAAAAAGCTGATCGATCCACTGCATGGGGTATTCGCCCAATTGAAAGGTCAGCTGAAATATTCCATACATGATCAAAAGAAAAAAGGGCAGGCCAAAAACGCGATGAAGCAGTATATTATCAATCTTATCCGTTATGGTTTCGGCTTCCTCTTTTTCTCTGCTGACCGTTTCCTTGATCGCACCATTAATAAATGCGGCCCGTTCTTCGGCCAAATAGATATCAGGTTTCATCTGCTGATGATGTTTTTGAATATTATCCCGGACATTATTAAGAACTGATTCCAGGTTTTCCCAAGCGGGCGTAGGTTTAAGAAAATTGATTACATCTATATCATTTTCTATAAGCTTGATTGCAAGCCAACGGGTGGAAAAATCCTCATTCAAATATTTATTCTCAATAATATCACTGAGTTCAAGAATATAATTCTCTACCGTGTCGGTATAATTATGTTTGTATTTTTTTGTCTCGATTTCACCGGATTTAATGTCTACAATATGGTCAAGCAAGTCATTAATACCTTGTTTGGTAACGGCGGATGCAGGAATGACATGAGCACCGAAGAGTTTTTCGAATTGTTGAAAATCGATAATGGTATGTTGCTTTTCTACCTCATCGATCATGTTCATAACCACCAGAAGCTCAACTTCCAGGTCCATGAGCTGGGTCGTTAGGACCAGATTACGCTCCAGATTAGTGGCATCTATGATATTAATAATCATATCCGGTTTTTCACGAAGGATATAATCGCGTGCGACTTTTTCTTCCGGGCTGTAGGGGGAAAGGCTGTAGGTGCCGGGCAGATCGACCAGACGAATAGTATAACCCTTATGTTTAAAGGTCCCTTCAACTTTTTCAACGGTTACACCGCTAAAATTCCCTACTTTCTGATTCGCTCCGGCAAGACAGTTAAATACGGAGGTCTTTCCCGAGTTGGGATTACCCGCCAAAGCGATGTGTATGATATTATCTTTTACCATGCAAATGTCTCATGCGCCCGAATCCCCGTCCTCTTCCGAATTCTCTGCCACGGTGAGGAACCGAGCCAATATCCATAACAATAACATCCTTCGCTTCTTCTTTTCGCAAGCTCATTAGGAAGCGATGGATCCGAATTTCGATGGGATCGCCCAATGGGGCAAAACGAATAACGGCCAGACAAATTCCCGGAACCAATCCCATATCCAGCATTCGCTGACGAACAGCGCCTTTTGCATCTACGGAAATAACCCGATAGCGACGGTCTATAACAGCTTCACTCAAGGGAATGGGTTTGATTTGTTCGTTTGTACTTACCATGAAGAATATTAGTGAATTTTATCATATTATCAAAGTAGATAATTGAGATTAAATCTCAATTAGGGTAATTTCAGTTTCAGTCAGTATTTATGCGGATAATAACATATCCAAGATTGAAAATATTGATGATGAAATAAAAAATGTATTTCTTTTCTGTTCTTTTAACATTATGTTTGAAGGCTTTTTGAAAAACAGGGAGGAGAATACGTCGAAAGGTTAAATGACTATGAGTGAACAAACTCCACTTCTACAACTTGAGAATATTAAAGTAAACAAACCCCAACAACCGATCGAGATCTATACATCAACCCTTTTTCCGGGATTAATTTATCAGATCCAGGGGCCGAATGGCTCCGGAAAAACAGATTTACTGAATGTATTTGCCCATGAGCAAAAGATCAACGAAGGTACTATTTATTTTGAAGGTAAATCCGGGGCAAAAAAACAATATTCTACAAAGATCATTAAAGGTTTAATTACCTATATTCGTCAGGAAGATCAACAATACAAAAAAACAGTCCTGGCAACATTATTAGATGCCGTAAAGGCAAAAAAACTATCATCACCGCTTGCACATCGCACGGTTATGGAATTACTTGACGATTTTGGATTACAAGAGATCGCAAATCGCAAGATCACTGAACTTTCATCCGGCACCCGTAAAAAGATAGCTTTGTTAAAAGTCTTTTTACAAGATTCTAAGCTGATCATTATTGATGATCCCGGCTTCGATTCTCTGGATGATTATTTTGTAAAAAAATATGTCACCGCACTGAAGAAAAATGTCAAACAAGATAGCAGGACCCTCGTACTTGCCTCGGCTCAATCTTTGGTCCGTTTCCGTTTGGTTGACATAACCCTTGTTATGCACAAAGGACATATAGTCCGGGTAGAAAAAACATATCAGCGTAAGCCTGCTACCCGCAAAAAGCAAATGAAGAAATCATAAAATATTATTCTCCTCCCCATTTTGTTAAAGATTCAAGAGACAAGAACCAAGAACCAAGTTATAAGAAATAAGAATAAAGATTTAAGAAAAATCCGGAAGTTTGATTAGGCAATAGAAGATTTTAATATTTGGGATTAGGATAATAATCTTGATTTAGACTCAACTTAATAAGATATTTTCACAAATCAACTTATCGACTAATCAACTATATTTATTACATGAAAAAAATTAATACATCCCGCTACGCAGAATACGGAAAATATACAAAACGAGAAAAGATGGTAAAGCTTCTCAAGGAATACGGTATTCGAGACCGCCGTGTTCTGGATGCTTTTCTAACTATTCCACGCCATCATTTTATTCCGGAAAATGAACACGAGAGATCTTATCGGGATCAAGCGCTTCCAATTGGATGCGGGCAAACCATTTCACAGCCCTATGTTATTGCTTTGATGCTTGAATTGCTTGAACTCAAACCTCAACACAAAGTCCTTGAGATCGGATCAGGTTCCGGTTATGTTACATCCTTGCTTTCCCTTCTTGTAAAAAAAATTACCGGTATCGAACTTGAAGAAGAATTGGCCAATAGAAGCAAAAAAGCTTTACAGAAATTAAAAATTGATAATGTAGACATATTCTGCAAAGATGGACACGTGGGACACAAAGCCCGTGCGCCCTACGATGCTATTTTGTTGTCAGCAGCTCCCGAATCGCTCCCCGAGGGCTTATTATCTCAGCTTAAACCACAGGGGAAACTCATATTACCTGTTGGAAAATTCGATCAATTATTAGTATTATACGAGCAGAAAGATGGTGAATGGAAGGGTAAAGTTATCACAGATGTCCATTTTGTCCCACTGAGAAAAAAATGAAAGCTGCAGTATCACGATTAGATCTAAAACTATTTCGAGCGATCTTTAATTTTCGTCGCAATACGGTACTGCCATTAATATTTAGAATTATTTCCTTTATAGGTGATGGATATTTCTACGGACTATATCTTGTCTATCTTTATTTCTTAAAAAACGATATTTTTAAGCCTACATTATACGTTGTACTGATCGGTTTTGCCATTATACTACCGATCTATCGGATTCTGAAGAATACCATCAGAAGAGTAAGACCGTTCAATGCTCATCAGGGAGTTGAGAATATGGTCTATCCTCTGGATGAATTCTCATTTCCATCCGGTCATACTTCAACAGCTTTTCTTGTAGCTATGATCATTGCGCATTTCACTCCCTTCCTGGCTATTCCCATATTTATTTTTGCATTTCTTGTTGGGATGGCCCGGATCTATCTGGGCGTACATTATCCTTCCGATATTATTGGGGGTATTCTCTTCGGTACGGGAATGGCGCAAATTGCAATTTTTATTGTTGAAAAATTAATTCTTAACTAAGACATATTTTCAGGAATAGGGCACCAGGTCGTATTCCAGGAGGCTAATATGGGTAAAGCCAACAAGCTTGAATCTCCCAAAACGGTAAAAAAAGCCGTAAAAACTAAAAAAAAACAGAACAAGACAGAAAGTAAAAGTAATCGTAAAACTCTTAGTGCAAAAAAACCCTGGTTAAAACAGTATCATAAGCGGGTACCCGAAGAAATAACGACTCGCGATGAATCTCTATACGAAGCTATTCGAAGAGCTGCCTACAATCATCCTAAGATCACCGCATGGGAGTTTCTGGGTGAAAAATGTAATTTTAAGACTTTCTTGAAAGAAGTCGAACAATGTGCCGATGCCTTTTGGGCAAGAGGCATACGCAAAAGTGACCGTGTTACGATCTGTTTGCCAAATGTGCCTCAAGCTGTGATTACTTTTTATGCCCTTAACAAGATAGGCGCCATTGTCTCCGAGATCCACCCATTATCCACTTCGGATGAGATAGAATATTTTATGAACATATCAAAAAGTAAGTGGGCAATTACTTTGGATGCTTTTTATGGACGCTTTGCATCGGTCATGCCCAAAATTGAAGCGGAAACTCTTTTGCTGACAAAGATACCGGATTACCTCAGCGATGTAAAAAGCGGATTCTTTAATATGACAACCGGTCGCAAGATACCAAAAGTTCCATCGGATGATCCTTATGTACTTTGGTGGCAGGATTTTATAGATACGAAAACTCAACCATCCCCGGAAGTTGAGATGGATCCGGATGAAATGGCAGTAATCCTTTACAGTGGAGGAACCACCGGTCGTTCAAAAGGGATCATGCTGACTAGCCGGAATTTCAATGCTCTTGGTGAACAAATGGTATTACAGCTGGATGATGAATTTAAGCCCGGCTTAGTTATATTAGCTATACTTCCCGTTTTTCATGGCTTTGGACTTGGTATTTGTATCCATACCGTTCTTATGCACGGTGGTACAAGTCGCTTAGTGCCGAAATTCGATGGAGATATTGTTGTTAAACAGATCCAAAAAAATTGCCCGAATATTATTGCAGGCGTACCGACACTTTATGAAGCGATGTTGCGGAATAAACGACTTCATAAAGCAGATCTTTCAAATCTTATTGGTGTTTTCGTCGGTGCCGATAAGATGCCAAAACCTGTTCGTGATAAATTCAATAAGGTTTTGAAACAAGGCGGTTCAAAGGCCAAGATCCGTGAGGGGTATGGATTGACTGAAACAGTGACGGGGAATACATTGATACCTTCAGATAACGATCGTGACGGTTCGGTGGGTGTGCCGATCTCAAGTATGTTTGTCAAGATCGTGGAGCCTAACACCATTAATGAGATAGCTCCCGGAGAAGATGGTGAGATCTGTGTTTCCGGTCCAACCATGATGTTGGGATATTTGGATGAACCGGGGGAGACGGCAGAAGTTCTGAAAGAACATGAAGATGGAAAAACATGGCTTCATACCGGAGACATGGGTTATATGGATAAGGATGGTTTCCTGTATTTCCGTTTAAGGATAAAACGAATGGTCAAGGTATCGGGAATGGGTGTATTCCCACCCGAGATCGAGCATTGTATCGACTCACATCCCTCTGTAAAATTTTCATGCGCCATTGGTGTTCCCGATCCATACAAGATCAACGTGATCAAGGCATTTATTGTTACTGAAGATAATGTGGAACCGGGTCCGGAACTTGCTGACGAGATCAAGGATTACTGCAAAGAAAAGATCAATAACTGGAGCTGTCCGCAATATATCGAATTCCGGAAGGAACTTCCCCAGACCAAGGTCGGAAAGATCGCTTATATACAACTGGAAGCTGAAGAATTGGCCAAATGGAAAGAAGACGGCGATTTCTCAAAACAGGTTGAAGATGATATCATTAAAAGCGGACAGGAAGGGTTGAAACGATTAGAAAAAATGCAGAAGAAGTAATTTGAAATGATCATAATAAATTTGCATAGTACGGAACAGGCATGCCTGTTCCGTACATTATAATCAGAAAACATTATGCATATTAATGCTATATATGTAATTTATTCCCGAATTTGGAACTTTTATCTGCTAATAACGATCAAATGGCATGAAAAAAATTAAAATACTTATTTTTACGGCTTTACTTCCCTTGGCGTTAATGGCTGCCCAGGAAAACTTCTTTGCAAAATTCGGCGTAAATATTTCAGCCTATTTCAACACATTTTATAATGCCAAAGTATTTTTTAATGATGCTCAGGATGCTTACGATAATGAAGAAGATAAAAAGAAAATATCCACGAAAACAAGAGCTGCTTTAAACAAAGCTGCTATGCAAGCGGAAACTGTGATCAACAAATTCTCTAATTCGTCTTATGCGGATGATGCCATGTTTTTTAACAGTGTTTGCCAGTTTCAGCTTGGTCGTTATGAACGATCTTTAGGTCAACTTGAAAAACTAACTCTGCAATATCCCGACAGCCCTTACTATTTTGAAGCCAAACTTTGGATCTCAAAATGTTATTTCGAAATGGATAAAAAGACAATTGCTTATGATCTGATCGAACAATTTCTGGCCAATAAGAGCAATCGTGCTTATTTCTCGGATGCTTATAGTCTGATGGGCTATCTTGCTCTGCAGGAAAACGATGAGACTCGCGCACTTCAGGCTTTTTTGCAGGCTGCCAGTAATGCTTCAGATAAGGAACCAAGATGTAATATGTATCTTGAGGCTGTTGAGCTGTTGATCAATGATCAGATGTATGAAGATGCTTTAAAATACACAGATCGTGCAGGAAGAAATGTAAAATTCGATGAACAGCGGGCAAGGGTTCAAATTGCCTATATCAGGATCCACCGACTGATGGGGAATGAACAAAAAGCAAATGAATATATCGCAGATGGATTAAAAGATGCTCGTCTCGCCCAGTACTGGGGCGATATCATTTATGAACAAGCCAATATATACTTTACAGACGATGAAACCCAACTGGCTGTTTCCCGCTTACGATACATTGTGGAAGATTCTGAAAAAATTTATCGTAATAATCGTGATTCAAAGGCCTGGGCAAGAGCTGCCTATCGCTTGGGTAAGTATTATCTTTATGAAGCGAATATGATAGATTCCTGCGAATTCTTTTTTAAAAGAGCTCTGATCAAGCGTAAACAATGTATTGAAGGTGAGCTGGCCGATGAGTATCTGCTTTCAGTAAAGCAATTAAAAAATATCAATAAAGAAATTAAAAGTATCATGACAAGATCGCCTGAGATGGCAGACAGTGCTTGGGTTTATTACGAAAATCTGGCAGATTCGGCTGCCGTTGAGATAATGGATCGAATGAAACTTCTTGCCGATACATTAAATGTGGATAGTTCCGGAGTCGATTCGATCAAGAATCTGATAAATAGAGAATATCAGAAATTTGAAAAAGCATTTACTTCTTATCTGGAAAACAGCAATGATTATGTCAATCAATTATTCTCTTTGGGGGGTCTTTTCCTTTTTGATCTGGAATACCCGGATACAGCTTTAAAGATCTATGAAAATATCGAAGACGAATTTTATTTTACCACACTAATTCCACAGGCATTGTATTCTCAATCCTATGTCTGGGAGCATAAATTGAATGAAAAAGAAAAAGCCGATAGTATCAAGAATGAAATAACAGACAGGTTTCCCGGATCTGAAATAACAAATTATATTTTAGATCGGATACCTCAAGATTCAATCCTTTATTATGAAAATCAGGAAAAGATCTATGATATTGAGAAGAACTATATTGATATTGGAAAATATGATGAAGCGATTCAAGTTTTAAAGGAGCTCTTAAGAGATAAGGACCTTGATAAAAAAAATCAGGCTTTTATCGCATATAAGATAGCTTGGTTGTATGATTTTGAACTTAGTTTGGCACAGAATACTCAAGACAGCACCTTATACTATTATCATATGGTAAGTTCAAAACACCCGGGTACTCCCTTAGCGCGCCAAAGTTCTTTACGTATTGCAGCTATTGAAACCGATATTAGTGATTATCTGGCATTTTTGGCGGGTGATACACTCAAAGCGTACAATGTAGATATTGATTCGTCCTTACTGGCTGCTCAAGATGATGAAAATAATTTCGAAGACAAAAGAAAACCACATCCGATCTTTCGTAGATTACAAAGTCCGGGAAAACCAAGGCCGATTCGACTCTAATTGATAATTGACAAAGGACAATTGATAATTTAGAACAATTATTCATGACAAATGTAGGGAACAGGCATGCCTGTTCCTTTTGCTTTATATTATAAATATTTTTTATATTCTCCAGTTACCAGTTACCAGTTACCAGTTACCAGTTACCAGTTACCAGTTACCAGTTACCAGTTACCAGTTACCAGTTACCAGTTACCAGTTACCAGTTACCAGTTACCAGTTACCAGTTAC
>JAYEJI010000049.1:0-4479 GCA_034660515.1 Fidelibacterota bacterium | reverse complement strand
ATCGGGGGTACACATGCATCATTGCGAGTATGGAGTAAGGAGTAGAGAGTAAGGAGCATTCCAAATTCTAACTACTTACTTCTACTTTCTTGATTCTTTTAGCTGATCTCCGCTTAGTGCCTACTGCTTACTGATTTGGTTGGGGAGTTTTTTGTTGTGTATGATTTACGAATCATGAATAATGAACATTCGAATAATCGAAGTCAATTTCGAATGTTCGAATGCTCGGTGTTCGTAATTCAATTTTTTCACTGCCTGTCTTGAACAGGCTTTATGCTTATTTCTAAAATTGTTATTTTAATAATGTCATCTTTTGAGTAATGATCTCATTTCCTATCATGGTCCTTACAAAATAAATACCACTGTTCAAGTCAGAAGTATTAACACGGAATTGATATTGGCGTGGTGTAAAGAAACCATTTACTATCGTCATGACCTGTCTGCCGGTAATATCATACATGTTGATCTTCACATCCATTGCTTTTAAAAGTTCAAAAGGAATTGTAAAGCTTGGGTTAAATGGATTTGGAAAGCTCGAACTTAATTTGAAATCAGTATTTTCAAACAACAGATTATCAGGAATTATAATACTTACGGGTCCATGAGATACAACATTTCCATCATAGTCAACATCTTCAAGGATATAAGAATAGTTCACACCGGGTTTTACGTGTTCATCATAATAAGAGTAAATATTCTGTTCTGTTGTTGTACCTGCACCGTATAGTCTATCATCATCTTGGTAAGAAGCAATGACTTCATAAGGGGAATAATCATTTTCGGAATATCTTATTGCTCTTTTAATTATATAACCAAGATTCTGCGTTTCACTTTCCGTTGTCCACGAAAGAACTACTTTTGAATCTTCATATTGGACAGAAAGCTTTTCTAAGGTAATGGGCAAAACAGGATCACCCGTGTTTGAATAAGTAATTGATGTCGTTTCAGTCGCATTTGTTGTTGAAAGTAAATCATAGGTAGAACCATCCTCCAATTCACGGAAAAGGCTATTGATACCCGTTACACTGCTTGGCCAATCAACAACAGATGTACCTGATGCTGCAACTTCCAACTTAATTGTCATCAGTGTCTCAAGGGCACCTGATGAATTTGATATGTAAGTATCAGAACCATACAGATCTTTATTAAATAAATTGGTACCTGTAAAAGTCAGTGAAAATGCGTCAGCATAGGTATCGGCACCATCATTCTCAAAAGCATAAAGGGCAACAGGTCCGGACATTGCTGACAGAGGACCTTTTAAAGTAATACTTGTTAATTTATTATTGGCAACAACACTTGATCCATAGATCGTCGTATCATACTCGACATAGATCTGTCCTTCCTGAAATTTTGCCGTATCGTTTCCACTGGATATGTACGCCAATACATCAAACTCATAGAATGTTTGTGTATCGGTATATGAAACCGTACCATTATCATAATATAATGTAACCGTTCCGGTCGCCGCGAAAATCACAGACACTATCACGAAGGCTAACAACAATGTCATTAAGATCTTTTTCATTTCTCTCCAAGAGCATTGCTCTTCATTTTTCACAGGGGGGTATCTTTTTGTATACTGTGATTACGATCACAATTTACAAGAAGGTACTCGACCAGAAATATCATAAAGTTTTATATCAACTGCAACAAAATAATCGCCTAACACCTGACCTTCTCCCCCAACAATCGAGCAGCTTGATATGTTAGAAATTCTTTTTATTTTCACCCGTCATTATGAGTATGGAGTAAGGAGTAAGGAGAAAAGAGAAGAGCGTTTTCTGACTTTTGGCTACTAGCTTCTTAATTCTCTTGCTGATTTCTGCTTAGTGTTTACTGCTTACTGACTTGATTGGGGAGAGTATTATCCGCAGTGTAAAAATCGTTTTACTAATTTTATTGTTTCTTCTTGGTTTCCGGAAATTCTGGTTCTTAAATTTTCATCGTTATAGGCGTTTAATTTTTTTGCTATTTCTTGAATTATGTTTTCAGTAAAAATGTTATATTGCTTGAGGATATCAGCTTTCTCAAGTAATGCACTGGCTGCCGCTTTACATGAATCCGGTAACTGAGAAAGACTTTTCTGTTTTTCTTTATGTTTGTCGTCAAAAATATTACCGTCAACGAAAGTCTCATTAGCGAATTCCAGTCCATTCGGTATTTCAAAACCATGTCTTGCTCCAACGCAAATACCCGCAATAAGCAAATATATATCAGCAGAACCGTCCGGACTGCGAAATTCGAAGGTTTGTTTGTCGCTGAAATCTTTTTTTGAAGGTATTTCCAGGGGGTTGGCTTTTGCGATCATATCCTTGGCAGTTGCCCATCCTAAAGGGACACGGATCAGCGCAGAACGGTTGAGTTTGCCCCAACAGACATTGGTTGGTGCTTCCTGGTGTGGAACCAATCTGAAATAACTGGTAGGAATAGTATTGCCAAAAGCAGAAAGTGCCGGTGCTATACTTAAAATTCCCGCAATAATTTTCTTTGCCACCTCGCTCAATTCACCGGTTTCGAGAGTTGCATTTTTACCGTTTTTCATAGGACGCATATGAATATGCATTCCACTTCCTGCTTTTCCAATAGTAATTTTAGGGGCAAAACTTATCGTTACTCCGTATTTGTAACCTATTTCACGAAGTATCCATTTAGCAATGATGATTTGATCGGTAGCATCTTCAACATTGGTGGGTGAAAATTCAATTTCATTTTGTTCGTAATCAAATTCTTCGTCGCAAAAATTCCCCACTTCAGAATGACCATACTTAACTTGTCCTCCGGATTGAACTATAGCCAACATGGCGTCAATACGCAATTGTTCCCATTTTACAAATGGAGCGGCCTCATGATAAGCTTTTTGATCGGTAGCTCTGTATTCATCATTCTTTTTGCATATCACATAGTATTCAATTTCCGCCATTACTTCCAATTCATAACCGGTTGAATCAACAAGTGCCCGATGGGCTTTACGCATAATATTTTCAGGAGCACCAGTCAAAAGGTCGCCCGATCTATTATGGAAAAAACAAAGAATATCTATTGCCGGAATTTCTGAAAATGGATTAAGAAAAGCTGTTTTGAAACGCGGAACAACATATAGATCGCTTGATCTTGTTTCAAGGAAGTTAAACAGACTGCTCCCGTCAACACGTTCGCCGGTTGTCAAAATTGATTCCAACTGTTCATGATTTTGGATAACAAAATTTAATACTTTTAAACGACCATCTTCTGCCACATAGCGAAAGTTAATTATCTTGATATCATTCTTTTCAACAAAGTTGATAATGTCAGTTTTGGTAAACTCTTTTTTTGACTTTTTAAGAAACTTTTCTAAAGGATTCGGGGCTAATTCAAAATTAATTTCATTCATAATGGTAATATCTTTTTATTGTTAATGCTTTTTAATTTTAAAGTTAGTTAAAGTAAAATCAAAAATCAACTCGCAAAAGAATATTTTCACATGAAATAAAATCTTTAATACTGGATTCATCATATCTAATCATACAAATTACATATATTTACAATACCATTTTAAAAAACCTGTTTCACCCAACATATTTTGGTGTACGACTTATTTCCCTGTCCCGGGGAATTTTGTTTTTAGGATATTTTATTTGGGAGAGATGTTTTGTGGCATTTTAATATACGAGGAGGAGAAGTGGAGAAATGGAGAGAAAGAAAATATTATTCTGACTACCGGCTTCTGGCTACTAGCTTCTTTCTCTGCTTTCCATAGGGCAATTTTTTGCGTAATTGTCAATTGTCCTTTGCCTGCCCTGCGCTGTGCCATGCCGAAGCACTGGCGAAGGCTGGAAGTTTCAACGAAGCGGGGTCAATTGATTTTTTCCCTTTACATTAATCTTATTATCAGTAAATTATTATCAACAATAATAAATAATGAGGTTTTGGTCATGAAAAAGTATCTGGTATTCATTTTTATCATTCTTTTGAGTTTCACTTTATTAAGCGCCGCAGACTGGGATCAGATCATTAAAGCTGTTGCTTCCGATCGGGCGGCAAATGATCATTTCGGCTATAGCGTAGCCATTTCGGGAAATTATGCAATCATTGGAGCATATTTTGAAGATCAAGATTCAAGCGGAACAGATTCCTTATCCAAGGCCGGATCAGCCTACATCTTTGCGAAAAGCGGTGATACGTGGATCCAGGAACAAAAACTTGTTGCTTCTGACCGGGCCGCTGATGATGAATTTGGCATGAGTGTAGCTGTTTCGGGTAATTACGCTATCGTTGGCGCATATCAGCAAGACGAAGATGCAAGCGGGGCAAATACTCTGATCAATGCCGGAGCAGCCTATATCTTTTATAATGATGGGACAACCTGGGTCCAACAGCAGAAAGTCGTTGCCTCTGACCGCTCTGTATATAGATATTTCGGCAATAGTGTCGCCATTTCGGGCAATTATGCAATCGTTGGAGCATACAGAGAAGATGGTGATGCAAACGGAGAAAATT